>DASXQQ010000366.1:0-3687 GCA_036507085.1 Piscinibacter sp.
ACTTGCCCGACCTTCACCACATTGAGCACCGTGTACAGGCCCAGCAGGTCGACGCGCGCGCCGGCTTCTTCCTCGGTCTCGCGAATCGCCCCTTGCTCGGTGGTCTCGCCCAGCTCCATGAAGCCGGCGGGCAGCGTCCACAGGCCGTAGCGCGGCTCGATGTTGCGCCGGCACAGCAGCACCTTGTCGTTCCACACCGGCAGGGTGCCGACGACATTGAGCGGGTTCTCGTAGTGGATCGTGCCGCAGGCCGTGCACACCGCGCGCTCGCGGTTGTCGTCCGCCGGGATCGTGTACGGCGCCTCGGCGCCGCAGGCCCGGCAGTGCTTGATGCTGCGCGCTTGGAACATGGCGGCGAGTTTAGCGCCCGCCCACCCCCGCTCGAAGGCACGCGCGGGGTCCTTGCATGGCATCATTCCACGAAGCATTCACACTCGTTGCGGAGATTCCTTTCATGACGTTCGTTGTCCCCGTTCCCGCGGTCGCTTCGGTTCCGGTCAAGGGCGCTCCCGCCGGAACGATGTTTCCGGTCCATCGCATCTACTGCGTCGGGCGCAACTACGTCGAGCACGCCATCGAAATGGGCCACACCGGCCGCGAGGCGCCGTTCTTCTTCATGAAGCCGGCCGACGCGGTGCTGCCGGTGGCTGAAGGGACGGTCGGCCGCATGCACTACCCGAGCCTCACCCGCAGCCTGCACCATGAACTGGAACTGGTGGTCGCGATCGGCAAGGGCGGGCGCGACATCGCCGCTGCCGACGCGATGGACCATGTGTGGGGCTACGCGGTCGGCCTGGACATGACGCGGCGCGACCTGCAGAACGACATGAAGAAGCAGGGCCGACCCTGGTGCATCGGCAAGGGCTTCGACGAAGCCGCGCCGATCGGCCCGATCGTCCCGGCCGCCCAGTGCGAGCTCGGCGCCGGTTCGAAGATCGTGCTCGAGGTCAACGGCGCCGTGCGCCAGACGAGCGTCATCGGCAAGATGATCTGGAGCGTGGCCGAGATCATCGAGCATGTCTCCGCCGCGTGGGAACTTGCGCCCGGCGACCTGATCTTCAGCGGGACGCCCGAAGGCGTGGCCGCGGTCGTCGCGGCCGACCGCCTGAGCGGGCGCATCGAGGGCGTGGGTACGCTGGCGCTGGACATCGTCGAACGCTGACATCGACTTGGACGGGTGATGAAGCTCTACAACTACTTTCGTTCGTCGGCCTCGTACCGGGTGCGCATCGCGCTCGCGCTGAAGGACCTGGACTACGAATATGCGCCGGTGCATCTGGTCAAGAACGAGCAGTTCGGCGAGTCGTATGCCGCGGTGTCGGCGTCGCGCCTGGTGCCGCTGCTGAAGGACGGCGATCGGCTGCTGACCCAGTCGCTGGCGATCATCGAATACCTCGACGAGACCCATCCCGAGCCGCCGCTGCTGCCCGGCGACGCCGCGGCGCGGGCGCGCATTCGTGCCCTGTCGTTCGACATCGCCTGCGAGATCCACCCCCTCAACAACCTGCGCGTGCTGCGCTACCTGGTGCACGACCTGAAGCTCAGCGAGGACGACAAGAACCGCTGGTACCGGCACTGGGTCGAGACCGGGCTCGAGACCGTCGAGCGCCAGCTCGCCGGCCACCCGGCGACCGGTCGCTTCTGCCATGGCGACGCGCCGACGCTCGCCGACATCACCCTGGTGCCGCAGATCTTCAACGCCCAGCGCCTGGACTGCCGGCTCGACCATGTGCCGACGGTGATGCGGGTGTTCGCCGAATGCATGCGGCTCGATGCGTTCACGAAGACGCAGCCGAGCGCCTGCCCCGACGCGAGCTGATGGACCCCAACTGGTTGATCCCTGATTGGGACGTGCCCGGCGTCGGTGCGGTGATGACGACGCGGCGCGGCGGCTTCAGCGCGGCGCCCTTCGACAGCATGAACCTGCGCGCGGAGGTCGGCGACGACCCGCTCGCGGTGCGGCGCAACCAGGCGCTGCTCGCGCAGGCCATCGGCGCCATGCCGGTCTACCTCAACCAGGTGCACGGTGCGCGGGTGGTGCGCCTGGGGCCCGCCGACATCGCGCCCGGCGCCGCGGTCCATGATGCCGACGCCAGCGTGAGTACCGAGCCGCGCATCGCCTGCACCGCACAGGTTGCCGATTGCCTGCCGGTGCTGTTCGCCGCGCCGGGTGGCGTCGCTGCGGCGCACGCCGGTTGGCGCGGCCTCGCGGCGGGCGTTGTCGAGGCCACGGTGGCGGCGCTGTGCGACGCCGCCGGCTGCACCCGGGGACAAGTGCAGGCCTGGCTGGGCGCGTGCATCGGGCCGCAGCGCTTCGAGGTTGGTGCCGACGTGCTGCGCGCCTTCGGCGCCGCCGAAGACGCCGTCGATCCGTCGCGCTTCAAGCCACACGCGCCGGGCAAGTGGCTGGCCAACTTGCCGCTGCTGGCGCGCGATCGCCTCCAGGCATGCGGCGTGCTTTCCGTCGGCGGTGGCCGGTGGTGCACGGTCGACAACGCGTCACGGTTCTTTTCGTTCCGGCGCGACCGCATCACCGGGCGCATGGTCGCCGCCGTCTGGCTGTGCCGCTGAGCTTGTCGAAGCGCCCGCCTGTCCTGAGCTTGTCGAAGGGGACGCTGAGCTTGTCGAGGGAGTTGAATCGGCCTCGGCGGCGCGGCGCTTGCGCCGGCGCGCGGGTGTGAACAGGAGGTACATGACGATGGACAGAGGCAGCGCGCCATACAGCAGGAACGTGAAGATGGCCCCGAGCACGCTGCCATCGGGATGCATCGCCTCGGCCACAGCCATCATCAGCACCACATACATCCAAGCGATCGCGACCAAGTACATGTCGTATGGCGAAAATATGAATTACAATGTGAAAATTGCAGTCATCACGCGGTAAGCAAGCTAGCGTACAACGTGCACTGCATCACACTTCACCCGCGACCCAACGAGAAGCTCCGTGGAACAACAGTCCCAGCCTGCGTCCTTGCCGGACCCCGAAGAAACCGCCCGCGCCTTCGGTTCCACCGTCGGTGAAGTCTGGAAAGCCGCCTCCGGGCTGACGCTGCCGCTGCCGGCGCTGAGCCAGATGCAGGGCGAGTATCTCAAGCAGGCCACCGAGCTGTGGAACCAGTCGCTGCAGCGCTTGCACACTCCCGACGCCGCCAACGACGTGAACGGGGCGAAGGCACTCTCGGATCGGCGCTTCGCCGCGTCCGACTGGATCGAGAACCCCGCGGCGGCCTATCTGGCGCAGATGTACCTGCTGAATGCCCGCACCCTGCTGCAACTGGCCGAAGAGGTGCAGGGTGACGAGAAGACCAAGCAGCGCATCCGATTCGCGGTGCAGCAGTGGGTCGAGGCGGCGTCGCCGAGCAACTACCTGGCGCTGAACCCCGAGGCGCAGCGCAGGGCGCTCGAGACCAAGGGCGAAAGCGTCACCCAGGGCCTGTACCACCTGTGGAACGACATCCAGCAGGGGCATGTGTCGCAAACCGACGAAAGCGTGTTCGAGGTCGGCCGCAACGTGGCCACCACCGAAGGCAGCGTGGTGTTCGAGAACGAGCTGTTCCAGCTCATCGAATACAAGCCGCTCACGCCCAAGGTCCACGCGACGCCGATGCTGTTCGTGCCCCCTTGCATCAACAAGTACTACATCCTCGACCTGCAGCCCGACAACTCGTTCATCCGCTACACCGTCGA
>DASXQQ010000367.1:0-23510 GCA_036507085.1 Piscinibacter sp.
TGCTGTTCCACCCGATCAAGCCCGAGCTCGAGAACAAGGACATGTCCGACTTCAAGGACCCGAACGGCAAGCTGCTGTTCGTCGAGTTCGTCGCCCAGGTCAAGAGCGACGGCGCGGGCTATGTCGACTACCTGTGGCCGCGCCCCGGCGCCAAGGAACCCGAACCCAAGCGCTCCTACGTCAAGGGCTTCGCGCCCTGGGGCTGGGTGATGGGGTCGGGCGTCTACATCGACGACGTGCTCGGCGTGGCGAAGAAGGAGACCGCGATCGCGTTCGCCGCCGTCGCGCTGCTCGCCTTGCTGTGCCTCGTCGGCATCGAGCTGCTGGTGCGCCGGCTGCAAGCCCGGCTGCGCCTGGCGGCGCAGGTGATGGAAGCGGTGGCCGCGGGCGACCTGTCGAAGTCGGTCGAGCCCGGTGCGCAAGACGAAGTGGGCCGGCTGCTGACGCAGGTGGCGACGATGCAGACCCGCCTGGCCGACATGGTGCGGCAGATTCGCGCTTCGACCGACAGCATCTCCACCGCGTCGAGCGAGATCGCCAGCGGCAACCAGGATCTGAGCGCGCGCACCGAGCAGACCGCGTCGAACCTGCAGCAGGCCGCTTCGTCGATGGAGCAGCTCACCGGCACCGTCAAGCAAAGCGCCGACTCGGCGCGCCAGGCGAACCAGCTCGCCTCGTCGGCGGCCGAAGTCGCCGCACGCGGCGGCGCGGTCGTCTCGCAGGTCGTCTCCACGATGGACGAGATCAACACGAGCTCGAAGAAGATCGCCGACATCATCGGGGTGATCGACGGCATCGCCTTCCAGACCAACATCCTCGCGCTCAATGCCGCGGTCGAAGCGGCGCGCGCCGGCGAGCAGGGCCGCGGCTTCGCGGTGGGGGCCGGCGAGGTGCGCAACCTCGCGGGCCGCTCGGCCGAAGCGGCCAAGGAAATCAAGGGCCTGATCGGCGCGAGCGTCGACCGCGTCGAAGCCGGCTCGCGGCTGGTGGCCGATGCGGGCAAGACGATGCAGGAGATCGTCGGCTCGGTGCAGCGCGTGACCGACATCATCGGCGAGATCACCGCCGCCGCCGCCGAGCAGAGCGACGGCATCGGCCAGGTCAACACCTCGGTGGTGCAGCTCGACCAGATGACGCAGCAGAACGCCGCGCTGGTCGAGCAAAGCGCCGCCGCCGCCGAAAGCCTGAAAGACCAGGCCGGCAAGCTCGCCCAGGTGGTGGGCATGTTCAAGCTGAACGCGGCGCAGCCGGCGCCGGTCCCGGTGGCCGCCGCCGCGGTGCCGCATGTGCAGGCGACGCAGAAGGTGATCGCCAAGGCGCGCGTCGAGTCGGCGAAGGTCGTCGCGCCGAGCAAGCCCGTGCCGCCCAGGCTCACGCAAGCCGTCGTCGCGCCGCCGCTGGCGAGCGCCGCGACACCCGCGCCGCGCGCGGCTACGAACGCGGCGAGCGCCGCCCACGACGACGAATGGGAAACCTTCTGAGGAAGCGAGGACAGCGATGAACATGATCACCGACGCCACCCACGTGGCACGCCATGAAGCGGCCCGCGCCGCGGCCGCCGCCGGCGGCGAGTTCCTCACCTTTCGCCTCGGCGCCGAAGAGTACGGCATCGACATCCTCAAGGTGCAGGAGATCCGCTCCTACGAGCCGCCCACGCGCATCGCCAACGCGCCGGCCTTCATCAAGGGCGTCGTGAACCTGCGCGGCGTGATCGTGCCCATCGTCGACCTGCGCATCAAGCTCGGCTGCGACAGCGCCGAGTACAACGGCTTCACCGTGGTGATCGTGCTCACCGTGCGCGGGCGCGTCATCGGCGCCGTCGTCGACTCGGTCTCCGACGTGCTCGAACTCGGCGCCGGCACCATCAAGCCCGCCCCCGAAATGCACACCGCCGTGGACACCAGCTTCATCACCGGCATCGGCAACGTCAACGAGCGCATGCTGATCCTGATGGACATCGAGGCGCTGATGTCCAGCGCCGAAATGGGTCTGATCAACGCCGCGCATTGAGCGCCGCCTGATCGCCAACCCACGCGCGATCACCCCGCCATGAACGACCTCACCGGTTCCCAGGGCTCGATCGCCAGGAAGCTCTCCGTCACCGGCTGCCTCACGCTGGCGGCGGTGCTGATCAGCATCTGCGCGGCGATGAGCGTGCTCACCACCAACCAGTCGCGCGACCGCGTCGTGACCTGGGTCGGCGACAAGGCGCAGTCGGTGTCGGAGCTCGCCGATGCATTCGACGCCTCGTCGCGCGCGACGGTGGACCGCATGTACAGCGTGTTCAAGCAGGACTTCGACACCACCTTCACCCACGATGAAGCGAGCGGCGATCTGCAGAACTTCGGCGTGTCGCTGGCCAACAATTTCTCGTCGGCCGACAAGTTCACCCAGGTCACCGGCGGCGTGGCCGCGGTCTACACCCGCAAGGGCGGCGACTTCGTCAGCATCAGCAGCTCGCTGAAGAAGGAGAACGGCGACCGGGCGATGGGCGCTGCGCTGGCCAAGCAGCATCCGGCCGTCGCCGCGCTGATGCAAGGCAAGCCCCACGTGGGCCGCGAAGTCCTGTTCGGCAAGCCCTACATGACGCGCTTCGAGCCGGCCAAGGACGGCAGCGGCAAGGTGGTCGGCGCGCTCTTCGTCGGCATCGACCTGAGCGCGTTCCAGAACTCGCTCGAAGCGCTGACCAACGACATGAAGTTCTTCGAGACCGGCGGGGTCGTCGTGATCGACCCGAAGACCTCGCTCGCCGACGCGACCTTCGTGGTGCATCCCAGCGCCAAGGGCAAGCGCGTCGCCGAGGTGGCCCCGGGCAGCGAGCGGTTCCTCGCCGAAATCGGCAAGGCGAGCGACGGGCTGGCGAGGGATGTGCCGTCGCTGCTGGGCGTCAAGGGCAGCGACCGTTGGGCTGTGCTGCGCAAGAACAAGAGCAACGGCTGGTGGGTGATCGGCGAAGTCTCGGACCACGAGGCAATGAAGACGCACTGGGCCACGCTGCTGCCGTTCGGGGTGCTGCTGGGCGGCGCGACCCTCTTGCTGAGCTTCGGCCTGTTCCTGATGATGCGCAGCTGGGTTGCGCGGCCCTTGCTGCAGCTCACCGGCGCGGTGACCGCGGTGTCGGGCGGCGACCTGACGCGGCCCTTCCACAGCGACAGAAAGGACGAGATCGGCCACCTGATCCGCGAAGTCGAGTCGCTGCGCGGGCAGTTCCAGCGCACGCTGGGCACGGTGCGCAGTTCGGTCGATTCGATCACCACCGCGAGCACCGAGATCGCCACCGGCAACCAGGACCTGAGCGCGCGCACCGAGCAGACCGCGTCGAACCTGCAAGTCGCCGCGTCGTCGATGGAGCAGCTCACCGGCACCGTCAAGCAGAGCGCCGACTCGGCGCGCCAAGCGAATCAGCTCGCCTCGTCGGCGGCCGAAGTGGCCGCGCGCGGCGGCGAGGTCGTGTCCAGGGTGGTCGCGACGATGGACGAGATCAACGCGAGCTCGAAGAAGATCGCCGACATCATCGGCGTCATCGACGGCATCGCGTTCCAGACCAACATCCTCGCGCTCAACGCCGCGGTCGAGGCCGCGCGCGCCGGCGAGCAGGGCCGCGGCTTCGCGGTCGTGGCCGGTGAGGTGCGCAACCTCGCGCAGCGCTCGGCGCAGGCGGCCAAGGAAATCAAGGGCCTGATCGGCGCGAGCGTCGAGAAGGTCGACTCCGGCTCCAAGCTGGTGGCCGATGCCGGCCACACGATGGAGGAGATCGTCAGCTCGGTGCAACGCGTGACCGACATCATCGGCGAGATCACTGCCGCGTCGAGCGAACAAAGCGACGGCATCGGCCAGGTCAACACCTCGGTGGTGCAGCTCGATCACGCCACGCAGCAAAACGCCGCGCTGGTGGAACAGAGCGCCGCCGCGGCCGAGAGCCTGAAGGACCAGGCCCACAAGCTGGCGCAGGTGGTCAGCGTGTTCCGCATCCACAGCGAGCACGACACGCAGCCCGTCTGACGAACGCTGCGCCCGCTGGACGCGATGCGGTTCAGTGAGCCCGTGCTCATCCCGCTCCGTTCGCACTGAGCTTGTCGAAGTGCCCGATCGTCCTGAGCTTGTCGAAGGGACTGAGCTTGTCGAAGTGCCCGCGCAGGCTCCGGACGCGGCTTCGACAGGCTCAGCCCGAACGGGCTGGGTGGCATGCGGTATTCCGACCAATCCTGAGCTTGTCGAAGGACAGGCTCAGCCCGCACGGGCCGGGTGGCATGCGGGATTTCCGGCGCCCCCTCACCCCAACCCTCTCCCCCCGAGTACGGTGGAGAGGGAGCAAGGGCGCCCCCTCTCCCGCTTGCGGGAGAGGGTTGGGGTGAGGGTGTGCGCCGGCCGCCAACGCCTCGAGCTGAAGTTCGTCGCTAGTCAGGTTGTCGCTAGACGAGGCCCTGCGTGACGGCGTCGTCATAGCTGCGCACCAGGTGGTAGCCCAGCGCGGCCGCTTCGTCGCAGGCCATCGGTGCGGTTTCCGACAACCTGCGCAGCGACGGTTCGGCGCGCAGCAGCGAAACCGTGACCGCGACCTTGTACGTTGGCGTGCCGTCCTTGAGCCGGTAAAGGCTGCGCCCCGACGCCAGGACGCAACCCCCGAGACCCTTCGCGGACAGCTTGTTCGGTGACATGGATACCTCGCCCGTCGAGGGCTGCGGCCCGCGCCGCAACGTCGAGCCGCGGGAAGCGGTCGCACGGCGAAGGGGCTGCGCCCTCGTCTATTCAACGCGACGCGCCCTCGGCGCGATGACGGCGACTCGCCCGCCCTGCCTCGGGGATCGGCGAGGTTTGCGGCCACGACGCCACGCTCTTGAGAGACGCATAGGGCGCAGAGGAACGCAGAGAAGACCTTGAACGCGAACTCTGCGCTCTCAGCGCCTCTGCGGTGAAGTATTGGTGTTGATGCAGCTCCCTCTCCCGCCTGCGGGAGAGGGTTGGGGGCGTAGCGGGGCTTTCGAGCCGCATGCGGCGAGCCCGCGCAGCAGTTCCGGCCTGCAAGCCGGAACGCGCACCGCAGGTGAGGGTGTGCGCGAGCCGCCACTGCATCGAGCTGAAGTTCGTCACCGATCAGGAAACCCATACACCCCTACCGCATTGCCCACCAGAACCCGTTCGCGCACGCCCTCGTCGCCGACCCACTCCCCGAGCAAGCCCAACAGGTCCGCGTCCGCCGGCACTTGCACCCGGTTCGGATGCGGCCAGTTGCTCGCCCACAAACACCGGTCCGGGTGGGCCTCGACCAGCGCTTTCGCCAGCACCGCCACGTCGTCGTAGTGCGGCGGCCCCACCCTCGAGGTCTCGTACGGCGCCGAAAGCTTGACCCAGCGCTCGCCCTGGTCCAGCACCGCGAGCAGCGCCTTGAACGCGGCGTCGCTCGGTGGCACCGGCTCCATGAACTTCCCCGTGTGGTCGATCACCACCTTGCCGGGCAGGCGGTCGATCAAGGCCTTGCGCTGCGGCAGTTCGCGCCCGTCGAGCTGCAGGTTGATGGTCCAGCCCAGCGGCGCGATGCGCGCGGCCATCGCCTCCAGCGTGTCCCATGTCAGCGGCCCGCCCGCGCCGGCCAGCATCATGTAGCGCACGCCGCGCACGCCGGCGTGGTGCAGGCGCGCGAGCTCGTCGTCGCTCACCTCGGGTGGCACGATCGCGATGCCCCTGGCCGCATCGCTGCCCAGCTGCGCCAGCGCGTCGAGCAGGCAGCGGTTGTCGAAGCCGTAGCCCAGGGGCTGGACCAGCACCACGCGCTCCAGCCCCAGCGCCTGCTGCACCTGCCGGTAGGCGGACACCGGCGCGTGCGGCGGCTTGAAGGTGGCGGTGGGCGCCAGCGGATAGCCGTGTTCGTAGATGTGTACGTGGCAGTCGCACGCGCCCCGCGGGGTCGAAGGAAGGGGGGGTGTCGCCATAGGGGGTTCCTTCAAGCCAGGGTTGGTTGCTGCGGTCGGCGTTTCCAGGCTCGCAGCCGGCTCGCGTGCGGCGCGTTCACCGCGCCCTGGGGCACGTGCCCTCGCACGATCTCGGCCACCTGCCGCACCGTCTCCATCGCCTGGTGCTCGATCGCCTCGGGCGTCAGCCCGCCGATGTGCGGCGTGGCGATCACCCGCGGGTGGCGCGCCAGCTCGGGGCTGGGCATCTGGTCGGGCGCGCGGCCCACGTCGAGCGCGCAGCCGGCGATCTGCCCGGCGTCCAGTGCGCGCCGCAGCGCGGCCTCGTCGACCAGGTCGCCTCTCGATGCATTGATGAAGAACGCCGTCGGCTTCATCGCTGCGAACGCGGCGGCGTTCATCAGGTTCTCGGTCTGCGGCGTGGCGCTCGCCAGGCACACCACGTAGTCGGCCTCGGCCAGCAGCTCGCCCATCGAGGTCTGCCGCAGGGCGGCGTGCCGCACGGCGGCATGCGGGTCGGCCACCAGCACGCGCATGCCGAACGCCAGCGCCAGGTCGGCCAGGTAGCGCCCGATCTGGCCGTAACCGACGATGCCGAGCGTCGCCCCGCGCAGCTCGCGCCCCATCCGCGGCGCGGGCGACGCGCCGGCGTGGTACTGCGCCGCGGCCGCACTGATGTGCCGGCTCGAGTCGAGCATCACGCCGACGATCCATTCCGACACCGCCGCCATGAACCCGGCGCTCGCCTGCGTCACGAGAATGCCGTGCGCGCTGGCAGCGGCCACGTCGATGTTGCGGATGTCCACCGCGCAGCGGCAAAACGCCATCAGCTTCGGCAGCCGCGCCAGCAACTCGGCGCCGCCCTCGGCGCGCCGGTCGCTGACGATGATGTCGCAGCCCTGCGCGGCGGCGGCCAGCGTCTCGGCGGTCCATGCGTCTTCGCTGGGGTTGCACCGCACGGTGGCCACCGCCTCCAGCGCGGCCAGCGCGCGCGGGCCGTAGTAGTTGGCCAGCGCGCTGGGGCTGTGAGTGATGAAGACCGTGGCGCGAGTCATCAGCGCACCCTCGCCGGCTTGCCCGGCGCGGCCACCGATTCGCGCTCGACGAGGTCGGGCTGGAAGAGGAACTCGCCGGGTGCGATGCCGGGGTCGGCCAGGCGGCCGATCACACGCTCCACAATCGTTCTCGCCATCTCGGGGACCGGCAGGCGCACGGTGGTGAGGCCGGGGCACGTGAGCGCTGAGAGGAACAGGCCGTCCATGCCGACGATCGACACGTCCGCCGGCACCGCGAGGCCCGCCTCGCGAAAGCCCGCGAGCAGGCCGAACGCCAGCAGGTCGTTCACCGCCACGAGGCCAGTCGGGCGCCTGCGGTCGGCGGCGATGCGCTTCGCCAGCAGGCGGCCCACGTCGGCCATTTCGGAGTCACCGTACTCCGAGTTCGTGCTGCCATCGATCACGCGCGCGCCGGCTCTCAGGCCCGCGCCCTCGGCTGCGGCGAAGAAGCCCCTCATCTTCTCGCTGCGGCTCATCGTCTGGCCCGACGCAGTCACGAACGCCAGGCGCTTGTGGCCGTGCGCGATCAGGTGCGTGGCCGCGAGGTGCGCGGCCTCGAAGTTGTCGACCGAGACGTGGTCGATGGCGGATGCGGCGCCCGGCGTGGCCCGCCGGTCGTAGCTCACCATCACCAGTCCGCGCTGCACGGCCGATTCGAAGTGCTCCTCGTCCACCAGCGAAGAGATCACGATCACGCCGCGCACGCCGTGCGCCAGCAGGTCTTCGAAGAAACCGGTCTCCTTTTCCTTGTTGCGGTAGGTGTTGCCCAGCACCACGCGGTGGCCGTAGCGCTCCTGCGCCGAGGTCTCGATTTCCCGCGCGATGTAGCCGTACATCGGGTTGGCGATGCTCGGCACCAGCAGGCCGAGCATCGGCGTGTGACCGGTCTTCAATTGCTGCGCCGCGCGGTTGGGGCGGAAACCCAGCGCCGCGATGGCGGCTTCGACGCGCTGCAGGGTGTCGCGGCTCATCCGGTCCGCGCGGCCGTTGAGCACGTTGGAGATCGTGCTCACCGAAACGCCCGCATGGCGCGCCACATCGTTAATCGTGCTCAAAATTCAACCCAGGAAGTAGTGCGGTATCCAGGACGCCAGGCCGGGGATGAAGATCACCAGCAACAGCACCAGTGTCTCCGCGAGCATGAACCACCACACGTGGCGGTTCACCTCGGAGAACGAAGTCTGCGCGATGCTGGTTGTCACGAACAGCAGCGGCGCCGTCGGCGGCGACACCGCGCCGATCTGGTTGCACATCACCATCACCAGCCCCATCTGGAACGGGTCGATGCCGTACACCTTGCTGATCTGGATGGCCACCGGCGCAAACACCAGCAGCACGGCCAGCGAATCGACAAAGGTGCCGAGCACGATCATCACCGCCGCCACGAGCAGCAGCACCATCGTCGGGTTCTGGGAGAACGAGGTCACGAACTTCACCGCGCCTTCGTTGAACTCCAGGTACGCCAGCAGCCAGCCCGAGGCCCCGGCAACCGCGATCACGCCCGACACCATGGTCGTCATCACCGCGGCCTCAATCAGGATGCCCGGCAGGTCGCGCAACTTGATCTTGCGGTAGAACACCGTGCCCAGGATCAGCGCGTAGAGGCACGCCACCGCGCCAGCTTCGGTGGCGGTGAAGATGCCGGAGAGGATGCCGCCGACAATGATCACCGGCCCCAGCAGCGCCGGCCACACCGCACGGAACGAACGCGCGAGCGCCCCCCACTCGAAGCGGCCGTGCACCACGCGCAGCTCGGGGTAGTCGGGGTGGTAGGTGTAGATCTTGATCGTGGCCATCAGGAACAGGCCGACCAGGATGCCGGGGAGGATGCCGCCCAGGAACAGCCCGCCGATCGACACCTGCGCGATGGCGCCGTACACCACCATCACCATGCTCGGCGGAATGATCGCGCCGATGGTGCCCGCGGTGGCGATCAGCGCGGCGGCGAAGCCGGCCTTGTAGCCCGACTTCTTCATCGTCGGAATGACGATCGCCGAGATGGCCGACGCGTCGGCGGTGCTCGAGCCCGAGATGCCGGCGAACACCATGCTCGCCACCACCGAGGCATGCGCGAGGCCGGCGCGCAGATGGCCCACCAGCACGCGGGAGAAGTCCACCAGCTGCTGGCTCATGCCGCTGGCCGACATCAGCCCGCCGGCGAGGATGAAGTAGGGCAGCGCGAGCAGCGTGAACGAGTCGAGCTGGGCGAACATCTTCTGCGCGAACAGCGGCAGCACCAGGTCGGGCACCGCGGCGATGCCGACGTAGCCCACCAGCGCAATCGCGAGCAGGATCGGCACCCCGAGCAGCATGGTGCCGAGCATCAGCGCGAACAGGAACCAGATCATGCGCGGTCGATCCGGATGCGCCCGCCGATGCGCCGCGCCGCCACCAGCAGCAGGTAGGCGCCGCCCGCCACCATGCCGGCGTAGGGGTAGCTCATCGGCACCTCGAGGCCGGGCGACTCCTGCAGGTGCGCGATGCGCGCCACCATCCAGCCGAGCACCATCAGCGACGCGGCGAACGCGGCCCACAGCAGCTCGACCGCCAGGTCGAACACCGCTCGCGCCCGGGTCGGCAGCTTGTCGCAGAAGGTCTCGATGTACAGGTGCGCGCCGCGCCGGTAGGCGATGGGGATGCCGAGAAACACGATCCAGATGTGGCCGAAGATCTGCGCCTCCTCGCTCCAGCTGAGCGAGGAGTTGAGCGCGAAGCGGTGGAACACCTGCAGCAGGGCGATGCAGACGATGACGGCAAAGACCGCGGCGACGAGCAGCTCGGCACCGCGGTCGATCGCGGCGACCGCGCGCTTCATGGACTCGCGTCTCATCTAGTGTGGTGTTGCACGCATGGCGGCACAAATAAAACCGATGCGTTTGGGCCTGTGGCTAGGCGCAAACCGCAGCGATACCAGTTGGTATCGCGAGGATTTGCAACGACGCCACGGGGCCAAAGGCGCGGTTTTATGTGCTGCCATGCGTGCAACACCACACTAGGGCTTGCGGATCGTCGCGAGCAGCGACTCCGCGCCGAACTCGCGGGCCAGTTCGTCCTGCGCCGTGACCGCTGCCTTCTGCAGCGGCACGACGTCGATCTCGTGGACCTTCATGCCGAGCTTCTTCACCGCGGCGAGCGATTCCGCCTCGCGCGCCGGTGCCATAGCGCGCACCTTCTCGGCAGCGACCTGCGCACCCTTCATCATCACGGCCTGCTCGGCCGCGCTGAACTTGCGCCATTCGGCCAGCGAGAACACCAGCATGGTCGGGTCCATCAGATGGCGCGTCATCGCGATGCAGCATGCCACTTCGTTGAACTTGAACGAGAGCGTGGTCGCCGCGGTGTGCTCGTAGCCGTCGAGCACGCCGCTCTGCAGCGAGGTGTAGATCTCGCCGAAGTTCATCGGCGTGGCGTTGGCGCCCATCGCGTTGATGGCCGAGACGAACACCTTGGTCGGGATGGTGCGGATCTTCAGGCCCTTCAGGTCGCTGGCCTTGGTGACCTCCTTCTTCGCCGTCACCACGTTGCGGTAGCCCCAGCTCACCGCCCACGACAGCACTTTGAAGCCGGCCTTCTCCATCTCGGCATCGAGCTCCTTGCCCACCGAGCCGTCGAGCACCGCGTTGGCGTGGTCGTAGCTGTTCCACAGGAAGGGCAGGCCGAGCACGCCGAGGCGCTTGACGAACGAGGCGTATTCGGCCGGGCCGCCGGTGGTGCCCGAGGCGCCGGAGCCCAGTCGCATCGCCTCGATGACTTCGCGCGTCTGGCCGAGCTGGCTGTTCGGAAACACCTTCACCTCGACGCTGTCGGAATTCGCGTTCACGTAGCTCATGAACTGGTGCGCCAGCATGGTGGTGTCCACACCCAGGTCGGTCGGACCCGCGGTGTGGATGCGAACCAGCTTCTTGGCCGGGACCTGCGCGGCGGCGGGCAGCGCAGCGGCCAGCGCGAGGAGAAGCGCCGTCAGGACGCGCAGGGTTCGGTGCATGTTCGTCTCCAGGTACCGTGGGTGTATAACGGTTTAGTAAAACGATACACCTGATGGCGCCAACGACGCCATGGGTTTTCACCAAGCCCCGCAGAGTTGCGACACCGTGCTGGGGATGTTCGACATCGAGGCCTATGCGCGCCGAACCGGCAAACCCATTCCGGAAAGCCAGGCCGCGCACACTGCGCGCTGGCTGAACCTACTCCGCCCGCAACGCCTCAACCGGATCGAGCAATGACGCGCGCCGCGCCGGCAGCACGCCGGCCGCCGGCCCGATGACGAGCGCCAGCGCTTCGGCCAGCACGACGAAGATCAATGGCGTGTGCACCGGCAGCGCCGGCAAGAACCAGGCGCACCACCTGCGCGAGTGCGATGCCGATCGCCAGCCCGAGCAGCCCCCGACCGCCGACAGCACGATCGCCTCGCCGAGGAGCAGGCGCAGCACGGTGTACGGGAAGACGGCTTCATCGTGGCGCGCCGATTCTGCCCTGCGCGCAGCGTCAGGTGCCAAAGGCAGCGGACAACCGGACCGACCACGCCCTCGCATGGCACGGTATGCAATCTGGAGGAGATCCGCGGTGCGGCCAATCATGTCGAGCGAGTGGCCACGGTCATCAGTATTTCAGTCGCGCGTAGTACGTCTTGCGCGCCGCTTCGCGCGCCTGTCCCAGCGTGTGTATGCCCTTGTCCGCCAGCAGCGGCACGAGCTTGAGAAACACCTCGGCGGTGACCATTGCATCGCGCAGCGCGGCATGGCGGCCCGTGGCGTCCACGCCCAGACGCAACGCGATCGCTTCGAGTGCGTGCGACTCCTGGTTCGGGTGCAGCAGTGCCGACAGCAGCAGCGTGTCGAGCACCGGTTGATCGAAGCGGATGCCGGTAGGCGCTTCCTTCAACTGCAGGAAGCGCATGTCGAAGGCCGCGTTGTGCGCAACCAGCACCGTGTCCCGCGCGAAGGCGTGGAATGCGGGGAGCACGTCGGCAATCGTGGGCTGGCCGACCAGCATCTCGGGCCGGATGCCGTGGATCGCGATCGAGGGCTCGGGAATCGATCGCTGCGGATTCACCAGCTGCTCGAAGTTCTCCTGGCGCAGCAGCTTGCCATTGACGATGCGGGTCGCACCGATCTGGATGATCTCGTCGCCCAGCGAGGGGTCGAGCCCGGTGGTCTCGGTGTCGAACACGGTGTAGGTGATCTCGGCCAGCGTGCGCTCGTCGAGTTCGCGGCTGTGGGGCGAACTCTGGAACAGATCGAAGTCGTAGAACTCCGGGCGGCTGTCGCCTGGCTGGGCCCCGGCCGCAGAGGGTTCGTCCTGCGCCGTCGCCAGCGGCAGGCGGAATCTGAAGAACGCCCGGTGCTGGGTCCGCTCGCGCTCGAACCAAAACTCGCCGCCGTGGCGCGCGACGACATCGCGTACGGTCAGTGGCAGGGTTTCGGTGCCGATTTTCATCGGGTCCAGTTCCCAGCTCATCGCGGTCTCGGTGTTCAAGGCCTGGCCGGACCAGATCAGGTCCAGGTGCGCCCGGTGCGGCCCCGCTTCGATGAGGCGCAGCTCGACGCCGCGCACGCCGAGTTCCTCATGCAGCCGGCATGCGAGCGAGGTCAGCGCCTGCAGCAGGGAAAAGCTGTCGACCTTCAGCCACAGCGAGCCGTCCACTTCCGCAACGCCGGCGCGCATGGCGCAGGCTGACTCGATACGCCGCAGCGCCGCCTGCACCACGTCGGCGCCCAGCATGTCCTCCAGCGGCCAGCGTGTCTTCAGGCCTTCGGCAGTGGCAGCCCCCACCGCGCGGATTCGCTGGCCCATCGCGCCGACCTCGTCGCGAATGACGCGCAGCAGTCGTTCGCGCATCTCGTCATCGACGTCGGGGTAGTCCAGCGCCTCCACCGCCGCCTGCAGGCTTGCGAGCGAGGCGCGGGTGCTTTCGGTCAGCGCATGCAGATGTTGATCGCGCACGCTCTCGTCCTCGAACTGCCGGGTGATGTTGCCCTGCATCAGCACGAAGCCGGTGATGTCGTCCTGCGCCGTGGCGCCGCGCACGGGCGCCAGCGTGACGCGCAGCAACTGGCCGGCCGGCGCCGCAGTAACGAACTGCGTGCTCGGGTTGGCGGCGCCGCGCCGCATGCGCTCGCGAACGTTCTCGAGCGCGTGCGCGACGAGTTTGGGATCGAACACGGCGTAGATCGAGCGGCCCAGGCCCATCAGCTCGGCGCCGCCCGCCACCGCCGGCGCGTCCGACAGCGCTTTGAACTGCAAGCGCGCCTGGTTGTTGTAGAGCAGGATGCGACCGTTGAGGTTGCACACCACGACGCTTTGGTTCAGCTCCGACATCAGCGCTGCCAGCCGCATTCGCTCCTGTTCGATGTCGCGGCTGGCTTCCTGCACCATGTGCTCGATGTCGCGGCGCAGATACGCGCGCGCAGCCACCAGGTCGTTGAAGGCGCGAGCCAGCCCGCGGGTTTCGAGGCTGCCCGAAGCTTCGATTTCGCGCTCCACGTCGCCGGCGAGCGCCGCCTGCGCCTGCTCGAGCAGGCGCGCCGGCGCCTCGACGAAGTGGCGGTGCAAGCGGCGCAGGCCTACCGCTACCAATGCCAGCGCGACCACCGAAGCCATCACGAGCACGGCCACGCGGTCGCCGGTGAGGGCCGGCAGCGCATCGCGCTCGGCGCTCGACAGCGAGGACCACAGCACCGCCACCACGACCGCAAGCCACAGCGCCATCGCCGATGCCAGCGCCAGCACCGACACAACGTAGCGCCGGTCCACCGTCACGCGGCGCCCCCCAGCAGTTCGCGCACCTTCAGCGCCAGTTCCTTCGGCGAGAAGGGCTTGATCATGTAGGCGTCGGCGCCGAGCGCGAGCCCTTTGGCGACGTCGTCGTCGCGGCCCTTGGCGGTCAGCAGCACGATCTTGAGCTCGCGATTCGCCTCGTCGGCGCGCAGGACCTGGCAGACGTCGAAGCCGGACTTGCGCGGCATCATCACGTCGAGCAAGACCAGGTGGGGGTGCACGCGCGCGATCGCCTCCAGCGCCTCCTCGCCGTCGCGCGCGACGGTCACCTCGAACCCCTCGCGCTTGAGCAGGTACTCGATCGGAATCACGAGGTTCGGTTCGTCGTCGGCCAATACGATTCTGTGGCTCATGACGACACCCCGCTCGCCGAGTACGGCGATCGACCCTCCGAGAGGGCCGGGCCTTGCTTGGGGCGGCCCGGCGCGGCGGCCCGTGGAGAAGACGACACCCCGCTCGCCGAGTACGGCGATCGACCCTCAGGGGCCACGAAGGGGCCCCTTCGTGGCCCCTTGAGGGTCGGGCCTTGCTTGGGGCGGCCCGGCGCGGCGGCCCGTGAAAAACACGTTGACACTTGTCTCATGGTGCTTCTCCTCTCGCGTCCTTCACCCAGGGCAGGAAGAAGCCGAAACAGGCGCCTTGCCCCGGCTCCGACCGCAGCATCATGCGGCCACCGAAATGCTCGACGATCCGGCGACTGATCGGCAAGCCCAGGCCGGTTCCCTGAGGGCGGTTCGCCGTGTCGCCACCCTGGTGGAACTTCTCGAAGATGAGCGTCTGCTGATCCCGTGGCACGCCGGGCCCGTTGTCGTGCACCTCCACCGTGACGCCCGCATCGTCCGAGCGCAGCCGCATGTCGACACGCCCACCCTCGCGCGGCACGAACTTGGCCGCATTCGACAGCAGATTCATCAGCACCTGCAGCAGCCGGTCACGGTCGGCGCGCAGGGTGGGCAGTGCATCGGGCAGGTGCAACTGCACCGTGGCCCCACGCTCCTTGAACATCGCCGCGGTGGTCTGCACCGCATGCGCCAGCAGTGTGCGCAGGTCGACATCGCTGTTGTGCCACTCGCCGTGGCCCGATTCGATCTTGGCCATGTCCAGCACCTGGTTCACCAGGCGGCCGAGGCGCTCGGTCTCGGTGACGACGATGTCCAGGAAGGCCTCGCGCTGCGCCCCCGGCATCTCGGCGTCGTCGCGCATCAGTTCGGTGACCGCGCGAATGGCGGCCAGCGGCGTGCGCAACTCGTGGGTCACCGACGCCATGAAGTCGTCTTTCATCCGGTCCAGGGCGCGCAACTGCGATGTCTCTTCGAGCATGCGCATCACGTCGTCCAGCGCCAGAGGCTCCTCCTCGACCACCGCGGCCACCATCACGCGCGCCGATGCGCTGCCGATCGCACCGGCGAGTTGGGTCTCGACGAGCTGCACCATGCGCGCGTCGGCAGCGGTCTGATCGCCACCTGTGGCTCGCAAGTGTTCGTCGATCAGCTGCCGCGCCCGTTCGGCCCCGACAAAGCGGCCGGCCAGCTGCAGCAGGTCGGGCACGCGAGCACGCCCGCGCCAGAACACTGGCCGGCGCGCCGCGGAGCGTTCGAAGATGTCGACGAAGAGCAGGGCCTGGCTCGCCTCCTGCCCCGACGGCGTGCGGGCCAGCGACACCACGACGTAGGCGCCCGCGTTGGCCAGCAGGCTCCAGAACAGCGAATGCGTGAGGCTGTCGAGGCCGGTGAGCCCCAGCAGTTGCTCGGGCTTCAGCAAGGCGATGCTCCCCGGTCCCTCGCTCAGCCAGGTCGCGTCGAGCCATCCCGATTTGACGAACGACGGCAGCAGCAGGGTGTAGACCCACAGCGCGAAGCCGGCGCTCAAGCCCACCAGTGCGCCGAGCTTCGTTCCGCCCTTCCAGTAGATGCCGCCGAGCATGGCCGGCGCGAACTGCGCCACCGCCGCAAAACTGATGAGGCCGATGCTGACCAGCGCATAGGCCTCGCCGGCGAGGCGGAAATACAGGTAGCCGAGCAGCATCACGCCGACGATCGCGCCGCGCCGTATCGCGAGCAATGTCCGTGTCAGATCACCGGCGGCACGCGCGCCGAAGCGACGCGTGCGCAGCAGCCAGGGCATCAGCAGGTCGTTGCAGACCATCGTGGAGACGGCGATGGCTTCCACGATCACCATGCCGGTGGCGGCAGACAGGCCGCCGATGAAGGCCGCCAGCGCGAGCCCTTGCTGGCCGTGGGCCAGCGGCAGCGAAACGACAAACCCGTCCGGGTCCATGCGGCCCGCCCCGAAGATCACCAGCCCGCCGAACGCGATCGGGAGCACGAACAGGTTGATCAGCAGCAGGTAGAGCGGAAACGCCCAGGCCGCGCGCCTCAAATGGCGCTCGTCGACGTTCTCGACCACCATCACCTGAAACTGCCGCGGCAGGAAGATCACCGACAGCATCGACAGCCCGATCAGCGCGAACCACTGCTCGTAGGCGAAGCGCCCGCCCTGCTCGAGGCGCAGCAGTGGGGACAGGCCGGGCGCCGCCGTGACGCGCGCGTACAGATCAGCCAGCCCATCGAAGAGACCGTAGGCCACGTACAGGCCGACGGCAAGGAAGGCCACCAACTTGACCACCGACTCGAAGGCGATCGCCGCGACCATGCCCTCGTGACGTTCGGCGCTGTCCAGGCGGCGCGCGCCGAACACGATGGTGAAGCCGGCCAGCGCCAGCGCGACGTAGAGCGTGCTGTCGCGCCACCAGTCGGCGGCGGGCACCGCTGTCGCGCCCGGCGGTGTGGTCAAGAGCACGTAGCCGCCCGATACAGCCTTCAGCTGCAGCGCGATGTAGGGCACGATGCCAACCACGGTGATCAGCGTCACCAGCCCGGCAAGCAACGGGCTCTTGCCGTAACGGCTGGCGATGAAGTCGGCGATCGAGGTGATGCGGTAAGTCTTGGCGATGCGGATCATCTTGCGCACCACCATCCAGGCCAGCACCATCGCCAGCGTCGGTCCGAGGTAGATCGGCAGGAACCAGACCCCCGAGGTGGCCGCGCGGCCGGCGCTGCCGAAGTAGGTCCAGGCGGTGCAATAGACCGCCAGCGACAGCGTGTAGACCCAGGTGTTGCCGATGATCGAACGCCCTTGCGCGGCGCGCCGATCGCCGACATATGCGATCCCCGCCAGCAACAGCAGATAGGCGAACGCGGTGGCAATGACGACGGGACCGGCGAGCGTGTTCACTCATCGTCCCTGCGTCGCTCGACAATCCAGGCGGTCAGGCCGATCAGCACGGCCCAGACGGCGAAGAGCGCGCAAGGGAACAGCGGCAGCCCGAAGACCGTCGCGTCGCGATCCCACAGCGCGAGCAGCGGGAAGTTCAGCAGCAGCACGCCGCCGAAGAACAGAGCAAGCAAGCGTTGCGCGACCAGCCCTCTCATGCCCGCTGCCTCCTTGTCCTCCTCCTTGCGGTGCCCGTTGCGAATCAGATCAATGACCCGAAGCACCCGTCGCGCCCAGGCCGGTCTCGGAGCGGACCTGCTGCGCCGGGAACGCGGCGCGTTCCTTCGCCGCCTGCGGGCTGCGATCGAGGATCGAGAACAGCCAGATCCCGACGAATCCGAGCGTCATCGAGAACAGCGCCGGCGAGGTGTAGGGGAACAGCGCCGAGCCCTTCGGATAACCGAGCGTTGCCTCCCAGACCGCCGGCGAGACCACCGTCAGCACGACCGAGGACACCAGGCCCAGGAAACCTCCGATCACCGCGCCCCGGGTGGTGCAGTCCTTCCACAGCACCGACATGAACAACACCGGGAAGTTCGCCGACGCGGCGACGGCGAAGGCCAGCGAGACCATGAACGCGATGTTCTGCTTCTCGAACGTGATGCCCAGCGCGACCGCGACGATGCCCAGCGCGAGCGTGGTGATGCGCGACACCTTCAGTTCGGCGGCGCTGTCGGCCTTGCCCTTGCGAACGACCGTGGCGTAGAGATCGTGCGAGACCGCCGACGCACCCGACAAGGTCAGGCCCGCGACGACGGCGAGGATGGTGGCGAAGGCGACGGCCGAGATGAAGCCGAAGAAGACGTTGCCGCCCACCGACTTGGCCACCAGCACCGCGGCCATGTTGGCCGCGCCGCCGCCGCCCTTGATGACACCGGTTTGCGCGTTGGCGAACTCCGGATTCGTCAGCACCAGCGTGATGGCGCCGAAACCGATGATGAAGATCAGCAGGTAGAAGTAGCCGATCCAGGTGGTGGCCCAGAACACCGACTTGCGCGCCTGCTTGGCGTCGGGCACGGTGAAGAAGCGCATCAGGATGTGCGGCAGTCCGGCCGTGCCGAACATCAGCGCCATGCCGAACGAGATCGCGGAGATCGGATCCTTCACGAAGCCGCCCGGCCCCATGATGGCGCTGCCGATCTTGGCGGCCTCTTCGGGCGACTTGCCCGCGTTGGTTGCAATGCCGCCCTTGATCTGGACGGCCTTCGCGAACAGCGCTTCGGGACTGAAGCTGAACTGGCTCATCACCGCGATGGCCATGAACGTGACCCCCGACAACAGCATCACGGCCTTGATGATCTGCACCCAGGTCGTGGCCGTCATGCCGCCGAACAGCACATAGACCATCATCAGCCCCCCGACGATGACCACCGCGATCCAGTAGTCCAGCCCGAACAACAGCTTGATCAACTGTCCCGCGCCGACCATCTGCGCGATCAGGTAGAACGCCACGACGACCAGCGTCCCGGACGCCGCGAAGATGCGCACCGGCGTCTGGCTGAAGCGGTAGGCGGCCACGTCGGCAAAGGTGAACTTGCCGAGGTTGCGAAGGCGTTCGGCCATCAGGAAGGTGATGACCGGCCAGCCCACCAGAAAGCCGATCGAGTAGATCAATCCGTCATAGCCGGAGACCATGACCGCCGCCGTGATGCCGAGAAAAGAGGCAGCCGACATGTAGTCGCCGGCGATCGCGAGGCCATTCTGGAAGCCGGTGATGCCGCCGCCGGCGGTGTAGAAGTCGGCCGCCGACTTGGTCTTGGACGCCGCCCACTTCGTGATCCACATGGTGCCGGCGACGAAGGCGATGAACATGCTGATCGCGATCCAGTTGGTTGGCTGCTTGTCCACCTGGCCAGCGGGGCCCTCGGCCGCGAGAGCGGCGGCGGCTGCTGCGAGGGCCGCGAGCCCAGCGCACACCCGAAGAGCGCGGCTCATTTCGTGGCCTCCTTCATGATCTCGGCCGTCAGGCGGTCGAATTCACTGTTGGCGCGGCGCACGTAGATGCCGGTAATGACTATCGTGAAGACGATCACGCCGATGCCCATTGGGATGCCGATCGTCATGACGCCGTTGCCGATGGGCCGGGCGAGGAACTCCTTGTCGAAGGCGATCAACGCGATGTAGCCGTAGTACACGACCATCATCAGCGCCGCCAGGAACCAACCGATGCGGTTGCGTTTTCTCTTCAACTCCAGGTACTTCGGATTGGCCTGGATTTTGGTGACCACCGGATCAGCCATCTTGTTCTCCTTGAGCGTCATATCGACGGACGGTCGTGGAGCGAACCGCCCCCGCTCCGTGGGGACGCAACGAGAATACTCCTCGTCTCCTCAGCCCGATAGACTGCGCTTCACGATGGCCGATGCATTCGACAACTCCCCGGTCGAGCCTCTCGAAGTGCTCGGCCTGCTGTCGGAGCAGGCCCGCGCGGTACGGCAGCAGGTCGCCCTGGCGAGCGACGTTCGGTCACTGCAACAAGCGGCGCTGCAGATCCCCGACCTGGTGGCGCGGCTGCACCGCGCCGGCTGCAAGGTCGCTCCCATCGCCGCGGTGGTGCAGGCGCTCAACGCCCCGCTGTTCGAACGTGCATGGCAGCTCGTGGCGCCGCCCGAACTGGTGGCGAACAGCTGTCTCTTCGTGATGGGCAGCGAGGGTCGAGGGGAACAGATCCTGAAGACCGACCAGGACAACGGCCTCGTCTTGCGGGACGGGGCCGCGGACGATGCCACGGTAGCTCACGCCAGCCAGCGCTTTTCCGAGGCACTGCGCGCCTTCGGCTACCCCGATTGTCCGGGCGGCATCATGGTCAGCAATCCATCCTGGCGCCAGCGCGTCGACGATTTCAGCCGCACGGCGCGCAGATGGCTGCTGATGCCGGACGCCGATGGCCTGATGAGCTTGTCCATCTTTCTCGACGCGCGGCCGGTGTGCGGCGACCCCGCCTTGCTGGAGCGCGTCCGCGGCGAGATCTTCGAGCTCGCCGGCGGCAGCGATGCCATGCTCGGCCGATTCGCCGCCGCGATCGACGCGTTTTCCGAGAGCAGCGGGTGGTGGAACCGGTGGCTGCCGAACGTCGACCACGGCAAGCAGTCGATCGATATCAAGAAGCTCGGCCTCTTTCCGCTGGTCCACGGCGTTCGCAGCATAGCGCTTCAGCTGCGTGTGCGTGAGATCGGCACGGTCGGCCGCATCGCGGCGCTTCAGGCCGCGGGCGTCCTGCCGCCCGCCATGGCCTGCGATCTGGCCGACAGCCTGCGCTTCTTCATGGAACTGAAGTTGAAGACGGGGCTCGCCGAACTCGACGCAGGGCGGTCGGCGTCCAACACCGTGCAGTGGGATCGGCTCGGCCCCCTCGATAGCGGTCTTCTCGCTGCTGCGCTCGGCGTGGTCAAGCAGTTCAAGGCGATGCTACGGCAGCGATTCCATCTGGACGCGCTGTCGTGACGCCCGCCAAACCGGCGCAGCAGGTGGATGGAGGGGCCCGAGGGCTTCACGCTGCGCGACAGCGGATCGCTCTCGACGATCAGCCGTGACCCGCTGGACCTGGTGGCGCAGGCGATCGGCCCGAACCACCCGTACCCCGACGGGATGGTGCTGTTCCTCGGCACCATGCTCTCGCCGACGCACGACCGGCTGGCTCCGGGCAAGGGTTCACCCATCGGGTCGCGGCCATTGGCGTCGATCGCCCGTGGCGGCCGGGGCCGCAGAAAGACGGCGACAACGGGGCGCAGTTCTAACTTTGAGGGTCGCACGCGGAGGTCGGCTCACTCCTGCGCCGCGCTGCGCAGCGTCTCCACCACCGGCCGCCGCAACACCTCACGCAAGCCCCACCACCCCGCGGCGAGCGCCAGCGCGGCGCCCGCCAACCCGCCCGCCAGCGGGACGATCGGCGACGGAGTCCACTCGAACTCGAAGACGTAGTGCGCCAGCGCCCAGCCCACCGCGATCGCGGCGAGCGAGGCGAGCACGCCGGCGAGCGCGCCGACGCCGAGCAGCTCCGCGCGCTGCACTTGCGCGAGAAGGCGGCCGCTCGCGCCCATCGCACGCATCACCGCGAACTCGCGCGCCCTCGCCTCGCGCGTGGCGCTGACCGCAGCGAACAACACCGCCAGGCCGGCGGCGAGCGTGAAGCCGAACAGGAACTCGACCGCGCGCACCACCTGGTCGAGCACGCGCTGCACCTGGGCGATCGAGGCCGAGACGTCGACGTTGGTGATGTTCGGGAATTCGCGGCTGAGCGCGTTGTCGAAGCCGGGCTGGTCCGGCGCCCGAAAGGCGGCGATGTAGGTGACCGGTACGTCGCTCATGCGCGCGGTCGGAAACATCACGAAGAAGTTGACGCGCATCGAGCCCCAGTCGACCTTGCGCAGGCTGGTGATGCGGCCTTCGGTCGCCTGCCCGCCGATGTCGAAGCGCAGCGTGTCGCCGAGTTTGAGCCCCAGCGTCTTCGCGAGGCCCTCTTCGACGCTCAGCGCGTCGGCCTCGTCGGCGGTCCAGCGGCCGCCGCTGAGCTGGTTGTGGGGGGGCAGTTGCGCCGCGTGGCTGAGGTTGAACTCGCGATCGACGAGGCGCTTGGCGCGCTCGTCGGCCATCCGGTCCGGCGAGATCGGCTCGCCATTGACCGCGATCAGGCGGCCGCGAATCATCGGATACCAATCGAAGCCCTTCACGCCCGCGGCCTGCAAGCGGTGCCGAAACGCCTCGCCCTGCTCCGGCTGCACGTTGATGACGAAGCGGTTCGGCGCGTCCGGCGGCGTGGCCTGGCGCCAGCTGCGGATCAGGTCGGTGCGCAGCAGCACCAGCAGCACCAGCGCGAGCAGGCCCACGCTCAGCGCCGACACCTGCAGCACCGCGAAGGCCGGGCGCGCGGCGATCTGCCGCGTGGCCAGCAGCAGCCAGCGCGGCGCGCGCGCTTCGGGCACCGCCCGGCGCAGCAGCATCACCGCGCCCCAACTCAGCAGCGCGAACAGCGCGATCGCGCCGGCGAAGCCGCCGACGCCGATCAGGCCCAGCTTGAGGTCGGACGACACCGCGAGCAGCAGCGCGACGAAGCCGAGCGTGCCGGCCGCGAGCACCGCGATCGACGCGGGCTTGAGCGCGCCCACATCGCGGCGGATCACGCGCAGCGGCGGCACGCGCGCGAGCTGCAGCACCGGTGGCAGGCCGAAGCCGATCAGCAGCGTGAAGCCGACGCCGATGCCGAACAGCGCGGGCCACAGTGTCGGCGCGGGCAGCGCCGCCTCGACGAGCCCGGCGAGCAGCCAGACGAAGACGTAGTGCACCGCGAAGCCGAGCAGCGCGCCGGCGACGCTCGCGACCAGGCCGACGCCGGCGAACTCCAGCAGGTATTGCGAGGCGATGCTGCGCTGCGCTTGGCCGAGCACGCGCAGCATCGCGCAATCGTCGAGGTGGCGGTTGGCGAAGTCGCGCGACGCGATGCCCACCGCCACCGCGGCCAGCAGCGCGGCGAGCAGCGCGACGAGGTTGAGGAACTTCTCGGCGCGGTCGAGCGTCTGGCGCATCTCGGGGCGGCCGGAGGCGAAGGACTCGACCCGCATGCCGCGCAGGCCCTGGCTCTGGATCTGCGCCTCGGCCCAGTCGGTGAAGCGACGCACCGCGTCGTCGTTGCCTGGGTTCGCCGCCACCGCGAGGCGGTAGGTCACGCGGCTCGCCGGCTGCACCAGGCCGGTGGCGGCGAGGTCGGCCTGGTTGATCATCACGCGCGGCGCGAAGCTCGTGAAGCCGGCACCGCGGTCGGGCTCGATGACGATCACCTGCGCGATGCGCAGCGTCGCGTCGCCGAGCAGCAGTGGATCGCCGACCTGCAGGGTCAGTGCATCCAGCAGCGACGCGTCGACCCAGGCGGTGCCGGGGTCGGGCGCGCGTGCGACATCGAGCGTCGGGGTGCCGGAGCCGGCGTTGAGCCGCATCTGGCCGCGCAACGGGTAGTTCGCGCTCACCGCCTTCACGCCGACCAGGCGCGACGCACCGCCCTTCGCGTCGGTCGCCCGGCCCATGCTCGGAAAGGTGGCGCTGGTGGCGACGGCGAGGCCCAGTTCGTGCGCCCGCGCCGCGAACAGCGGCGACGCCGGCTGGTCGCTCGCGATCAGCGCGTCGCCCCCGAGCAGCTGACGCGCATCGCGGGCGAGGCCGTGGTTGAGGCGATCGGCGAAGAAGCCGACGGCGGTCAGCGCCGCCACCGCCAACGTGACCGCAAGCACCAGCAGCCGCAGCTCGCCGGCACGCAGGTCGCGCAGCAGTTGGCGCCAGGCCAGGTGCGTCAGGGCGGCGGGGCGGGCGGGTTGTGCAGCGTGCATGGCGGGGGTCGTCGTTTGGTCGTTGATTGTGGCTTTGTCCTCAGCTTGCTGCACCGCGCCGGGTTCCGGCCCGGCGGCCGGGTAACTTTCATTTGCTGGCCCAAATGAAAGTCACCAAAGCAAACGGCCTGAACTCAATTTCCATTTGGCCAGACATCGAAGTGGAACAGAGCTCACCA
>DASXQQ010000368.1:0-11272 GCA_036507085.1 Piscinibacter sp.
CGACCCATTGCTGACGGAAGATGCTCGGACTCGACCGCCGCGAAGCTGCCCTTCAACGATAGCGGTGTCCCCGGCAAGCACCTGATGCCTGGTGCCAGCGGGCGCGGGACGCCCAGTGGAAGTGGACGGCGACGATGTCTAGATGGCTCAGCCGTTGGCCGGTCCGGACGTTGCGCCGGAAACGGGCGCGCACTTCGGCGCTCATCGTTTCCATCAGTTGGTGCAAGTGACGCAGCTTGATCGCAACGGTACGCTCGATCGCGGGATCGAAGCCCTTGTAGAGGATGCCCATGGCGCCGGCGGCCAAGTACGCCGCGGATCTCGCACCGACCGAGACGGGTAGCATTCACCCCAGCGTCGCATCTCGACCGTCACTCGGATCGCTCTCAATCAGACCGCGAATGACCACTCTCCGATGGACGCGCGCTCCGATCCTTGAGCACGCCGATCAGATATCGATGACTCTCCGTCGGGTCGTTGCACAGCGAGTACTGGCGCGTGAAACCTCCGGGCAAATGCACGTCGATGTGCGAGCCCGCCGAGAACGCGGGCAGTGGCGTGCCATCGACGCTGACCAGTTCGATCGCGCAGATGTCGACCGCTTCGACCGCCTTGCGTGCCACCCGTACGTTGAGTGTGGATCCCGTCATGCCAGTGCCTCTCTTGGTTGCATCGGCATCCTAGGTAGCCGCGCCAACCGGGGCCCCGCAGAACTTGCTGTTCTTGTGGACCCGCGGGGCGGGGAATCCTCCGGGGTGGCCGGGTCGGGATCAATCCGACGCGGTCCGCGGGTCGGCTGCCGTCGGTGGCTTGCCTTGCTGCAGCCGGTACTCGCCCGGCTGGACGCCATTCCACTTCTTGAAAGCCCGGTGGAACGCGCTCGTTTCGTGGAAGCCGACCAGCGCCGCAATGTCGGCCACGCTCATCGTGCTGTTGCACAGCCGATCGATCGCAAGGTCCCGCCGCAACTGGTCTTTCACGTCCTGGTAGCTGGTCCCTTCCGCCTCGAGCCGGCGTCGAAGCGTGGCGGGGGTCACGTGGAACTCGTCGGCGAGGTCGTTGAGCAGCGGCCAGTCGCTGCCGCCGACGCTGGCTCGCAGCCGTCGGCGCAGTCTTGCGGTCCAGCTGTCCTCGTTCTTGTACTTGAGGAAGACCGATTGCGGGGCGGTGCGCAGGAACTGCCGCAGGGTGCCCGCGTTCTGCACGACCGGCGCGCTCAGCGTCGCGGCGTCGAACCGGATCTCGGTGCAGGCCGCGTCGAAGCCCAGGTGCTCCGAAAACATCACCGTGTACTCGCTGGCATGCGCGGGCCGCGGGTAGGTGAACTCGGCACGCAGGATCGGGATGCGATGACCCGTCAACCAGCACATCAGGCCGTGCACCATCACGAGCAGAGCCTCGACGGCAAAGCGCGGGTCCGCCGGCGGCCGGATGCGGTTGGCCAGCGCGATGACGGCGTGCCCGTCGTCGAGCCGGAGCTCGGCGTCGATGTCGTCGAGCAGGACGCGAAAGCCCGCCAGGATCCGCTTGATCGCGCGGTCGAGGTTGTCCGCACTCACCACCGCCTGGCACAGCAGCGCGAAGCTTCCGACCTTCATGCGACGCGTGTCGAGCCCGAAGAACTCGTCGTCCAGTTCGCGCGCCACGGCGAGCCACAGGGCGGAGAACGCCTCGGCCGTGACGCGTGCATGGGGCGAGCCCAACACTTCCTCCGGGACGCCGGCGACGCGCAGCACGCGGTCTCGCGCCGGCGGGGTCAGACGTGCGACGGCTGCCGCAACGAAATGCGCTGAAACCGTTCCTCTGTCCATGTGTTGCGCGGCGCCGGAGGTGTCCAAAACGAACAGGCACTTTGCCATCTTTGGGCATCGCTTCCATGCGAACTCGCCCGTAGAGTGCCCGGCAACGGAGAAACCACCCATGACCGACCTGTCTGCGCAATCAAAGGCTATCGCCAACTACCGTCCTAACAACCAGCCGCTGCTCCAACGCATCGTCGCACGGACAGGAATCGCGAGCGTGCCACCGTCCCGTCGCCTTGTTAACGCTTCGCCCGCAACCTCACAAATGTCCACGCATGACTCGGGGCCGCCGTAGCGGGCTCCAAGCCTTCAACGTATCGAAACCCATTCACAACACCTTGCCGGTCTTGACCGACGCGCGGAGACACCATGCATCGAATCGATGTCCACAAGCTGGCCGACGAGTCCCGTTTCAACCGCTTCCACGCACTGGTCCTGTTCTGGGGCGCACTGATTCTCGTGCTCGACGGGTACGACCTCGCCGTCGTCGGTGCCGCGATGCCGGCGATCATGAAGGACATGGGCGTCGACGCCGCGCAGGCCGGCTTCATGGCCAGCTCCGCGCTGTTCGGCATGATGTTCGGCGCGATCTTCCTCGGCACGCTGGCCGACCGGATCGGCCGCCGGCTGATGATCTCGGTCTGCGTCGCGCTGTTCAGCGTCTTTACCGCGGCGGCAGGGTTGACCCACGACCCGGTCAGCTTCAGCGTCACCCGCTTTCTCGCCGGCCTCGGCATCGGCGGCGTGCTGCCGATCGTCACCGCGCAAATGGCCGAGTTCGCGCCGGTGAAGCTGCGCGCGCGGCTGGTGACCCTGGTGTTCGCCGGCTACTCGGTCGGCGGCATCCTGGTCGCGCTGACCGGCAAGCAGTTGATCGAAGCCCATGGCTGGCAGTCCGTCTTCTACGCCGCGATCCTGCCGGTGTTGCTGATCCCGTTCATCCTGAAGACGATGCCGGAGTCGATGCCGTTCCTGATCAGGAAGAAACGCGATGCCGAGCTGCGCCGCATCGTCGGCAAGCTCGTGCCGGGCTACGCGCTGCAGGAGCACGAGCAGTTCGTCGTGCCGGCCGAAGATCGGGCGGAGGGCGCGCCGGTGGCCAAGCTGTTCCACGACGGCCGCGGCTTCAGCACCGCGATGATCTGGATCGCGTTCTTCATGGGTCTGTTCATGGTCTATTCGCTCAGCTCTTGGCTGACCAAGCTGATGGCGATGGCGGGCTACAGCCTCGGCTCGGCGCTGACCTTCGTCATCGTGTTCAACGTCGGCGCGATCGTCGGCGCCGTCGCTGGCGGCTGGCTCGGCGACAAGCTCAACATCAAATGGGTGCTGGTCGCCTTCTACGCGGTGGGCGCGGCCGCGCTGACGCTGATGGGCTACACCAAGTCGACCGAACTGCTGTTCCTGGTGGTGTTCGTCGTCGGCGCATCGACGCTCGGCACTCAGCTGCTCGCCTATGCCTACGCCGGCGAGTTCTATCCGACCGCGATCCGCTCCACCGGAGTCGGCTTTGCCTCGGGGATCGGGCGCACCGGAGCGATCCTGGCGCCGATCGTGATCGGCGTGCTGGTCGTGCTGAAGCTGCCGCTGGAGCAGAACTTCATGGCGATCGGCCTGGCCGGCCTGCTCGGGATGGTCGCGGTGATGTTGATCGACCATCGCAAGTCGGCATCGACCCACCACTTCGACGCCGCGAAGGAACGCGAGCCGTCAGAAGCGTTGGCCCTTGCCGGCCAGCCCCGCGCGGCCCGCGCCTGACGCCGACGAGCACCGCTGACTAGACCTCGCTCCCGCCACACGAAGGACCCGCCATGACCGACCTGTCCGCCGAAACCAGGGCGCTCGCCGAGTACCGCCCGACCCACAAAGTGCGCTTCGTCACCGCCGCGGCGCTGTTCGACGGCCACGACGCGGCGATCAACATCATGCGGCGCATCCTGATGAGCATGGGCGCGGAGGTGATTCACCTCGGGCACAACCGCTCGGTGGACGAGATCGTCACGGCGGCGCTGCAGGAGGACGCCCAGGGCATCGCGATCAGTTCCTACCAGGGCGGCCACGTCGAGTACTTCAAGTACACGGTGGACTTGCTGAGGGAACGCGGGGGCGAGCACATCCAGGTGTTCGGCGGCGGCGGGGGCGTGATCGTGCCGGCCGAGATCCGTGACCTGCACGACTACGGCGTCGCGCGGATCTTCAGCCCCGAGGATGGCCAGCGCATGGGCCTGCAGGGAATGATCGGCGAGATGGTGATGCGCTGCGACCATGACCTGTCGCGGCATGCGCCCGCGTCCGCCGACGCGATCACCGGGCACTCGGAGGCGGCCTGGCGCGCGCTGTCGCAGCTGATCACCGCGCTCGAGAACGGCAAGGCCGATGCCGCGCTGCTCGCCTCGCTGCACGAGCGCGCCCGCGCGCTGCGCACGCCGGTGCTGGGCATCACGGGCACCGGCGGCGCCGGCAAGTCCAGCCTCACCGACGAGTTGATCCGCCGCCTGCGCCTGGACCAGGACGACGCGCTGCGCATCGCCGTCGTCTCCATCGATCCGTCGCGCCGCAAGAGCGGTGGTGCGCTGCTCGGCGACCGGATCCGCATGAACGCGATCGGGCCGTGGCAGCACGGTTCCCGTGTCTACATGCGCAGTCTCGCTACCCGCGACACCGGCAGCGAGGTGAGCGCGGCGCTGCCCGATGTGCTCGCGGCCTGCAAGGTCGCGGGCTTCGACCTGGTGATCGTCGAGACCTCGGGCATCGGCCAGGGCGACGCGGCGATCGTGCCGCTGGTGGACGTGCCGATGTACGTGATGACGCCCGAGTACGGCGCCGCCAGCCAGCTCGAGAAGATCGACATGCTGGACTTTGCCGAGTTCGTGGCCATCAACAAGTTTGACCGCAAGGGCGCCGCCGACGCGCTGCGCGACGTGGCCAAGCAGGTGCAGCGCAACAAGGAGGCCTTCAAGAAGAAACCGGATCAGATGCCGGTGTTCGGCACGATGGCCAGCCGCTTCAACGACGACGGCGTCACCGCGCTGTGCCAGGCTTTGAAGCCGCGCCTGGGCGAGCTGGGGCTCGCGCTGGCCGACGGCCGGCTGCCGCGGGTTCACACCCGCCACAGCACGCATCAGGTGCCCATCGTGCCCGGCGCGCGGGCGCGTTACCTGGCCGAGATCGCCGACGCTGTGCGCCAATACCAGCGCCATGCATTGGAGCAGTCCCGGATCGCCCGCGAGGTGCAGCAGCTCGATGCGTCGATGCGCATGCTCGCCGCCGACGCCGAGGGGACCGGCGCCATCGATGCACCGCTGCAGCGCCTGCGCCAGGATCGCGAGTCGCGCCTGGACCGCGCGGCGCGCAAGCTGCTTGCGCAATGGCCGGATCTGCAGCGCGCGTACGCAGGTGACGAGTATGTGGTGAAGATCCGCGACAAGGAGATCCGCACCGCCCTCACCCACACGTCGCTCTCGGGCACGAAGGTCCGCAAGGTCGCGCTGCCGCGCTACGAGGACCACGGCGAGCAGCTCAAGTGGCTGATGCTGGAGAACGTGCCGGGCAGCTTCCCGTACACCGCCGGCACCTTCGCGTTCAAGCGCGAGGGCGAGGACCCGACGCGCATGTTCGCCGGCGAGGGCGACGCGTTCCGTACCAACCGGCGCTTCAAGCTGGTGTCGGAAGGCATGCCGGCCAAGCGGCTGTCGACGGCGTTCGACTCGGTGACGCTCTACGGCGCCGACCCCGATCCCCGCCCCGACATCTACGGCAAGGTCGGCAACTCCGGGGTGTCCATCGCGACGCTGGACGACTTGAAAGTCCTTTACTCGGGCTTCGACCTGTGCTCGCCGACCACGTCGGTGTCGATGACGATCAACGGTCCGGCGCCGACGATCCTCGCGATGTTCATGAACACCGCGGTCGACCAGCAGCTCGAGAAGTTCGCGGCCGACAACGGCCGCGAGCCGACCGACGACGAGGTGCAGAAGATCCGCGAGTGGGCGCTGTCGAACGTGCGCGGCACGGTTCAGGCCGACATCCTGAAGGAGGACCAGGGCCAGAACACCTGCATCTTCTCCACCGAGTTCTCGCTCAAGGTGATGGGCGACATCGCCGAGTATTTCGTGCACCACCAGGTGCGCAACTTCTATTCGGTCAGCATCTCGGGCTATCACATCGCCGAAGCCGGCGCCAACCCGATCTCGCAGCTCGCGTTCACGCTGTCCAACGGCTTCACCTTCGTGGAAGCGTACCTGGCGCGCGGCATGCACATCGACGACTTCGCGCCCAATCTCTCGTTCTTCTTCTCCAACGGGATGGACCCGGAGTACACGGTGCTCGGCCGGGTGGCGCGGCGCATCTGGGCGGTGGCGACGCGCGACCGCTACGGCGCCAACGAGCGCAGCCAGAAGCTCAAGTACCACGTGCAGACCTCGGGCCGCTCGCTGCACGCTCAGGAGATCGCCTTCAACGACATCCGCACAACGCTGCAGGCGTTGATCGCCATCTACGACAACTGCAACTCGCTGCACACCAACGCCTACGACGAGGCGATCACCACGCCCACCGAAGAAAGCGTGCGCCGCGCGATGGCCATCCAGCTCATCATCAACCGCGAGTGGGGGCTGGCGAAGAACGAGAACCCGAACCAGGGCGCCTTCATCATCGACGAGCTGACCGACCTCGTCGAGGAAGCGGTGCTGAAGGAGTTCGAGAAGATCGCCGAGCGTGGCGGCGTGCTCGGCGCGATGGAGACCGGCTACCAGCGCAGCCAGATCCAGGAAGAGAGCATGCACTACGAGATGCAGAAGCACACCGGCGAGTACCCGATCATCGGCGTGAACACTTTCCGCAACCCGCACGGCGACCAGACGCCCGAGACCATCGAACTGGCACGCTCCACCGACGAGGAGAAGCAAGGCCAGCTGACCCGCCTGCGCGACTTCCACGAGCGTCATGCCAAGGAATCGGGCCCGATGCTCAAGCGCCTGCAGCAGGCCGTGATCGACAACGGCAACGTCTTCGAGGTGCTGATGGATGCGGTGCGCGTCTGCTCGCTGGGGCAGATCAGCAGCGCGCTGTTCGCAGTCGGCGGCCAGTACCGCCGCAGCATGTGAGGGCCGGATCGATGTCCCGGGATGCGGTTCGCGCCATGAAGAAGAGCCTGCGCATCGGCAGACGCTCGCAGGCCGGCGATGCGCACCACGCCCAAGCGGCCGAGGCCGCACTGGCCCTGCTGGAGCGCAGCGTGCGCATGCACCACCGCCGCCTGGCGGTGCAGCGGCTCAACGACGCCGTGGCCATGGGTGCCCGCGTACCGGACGAGCATTGGCACTACTGCCGCGAGGCAGCGGCGGCCAGCCGCAACGTCGAGGTGCAGGAACTGTTCACGCGCTGCGCATGCGCTGCGCCGGCGTCTTCGAAAGGACCTCACCATGGGTAACCGTCTTTCTGCCATCGCAACGCGCACGGGCGACGGCGGCACGACCGGCTTGGGCGACGGCAGTCGCGTGAGCAAGGCCGACGCGCGGGTCGCTGCGATGGGTGACGTCGACGAGCTCAACAGTGCCGTCGGCATGCTGATCGCACTGGAGCTGCCACGCGACGACATGGCGATGGATAGCCTGCTGGCCGCCGTGCAGCAGGACCTCCTCGATCTCGGCGGCGAGCTGAGCATTCCGGGCTACACGCTGCTCAAGTCGGAACGCGTCGCCGCCCTGGACGCCTGGCTGGCGCAGGCCAATGCCGGCCTGCCCCGTCTTCAGGAGTTCATCCGTCCGGGTGGGACGCTCGCCGCGGCGCAGGCGCACATGTGCCGCACGGTGTGCCGGCGGGCGGAGCGCAGTGTCGTCGAGCTCGCCGAAAGCCAGGCGGTGAGCAACACCGTGCGCCAGTACCTCAACCGCCTTTCCGACCTGATGTTCGTGATGGCCCGCGTGCTCAATCGCACGGGCGGTGGCGCCGAGCACCAGTGGGACCGCACCCGCAACGACTGAAGGACTTCGAATGGTGAACCTCACGCACGTCGGCATCGTCGGCGCCGGCCAGATGGGCAGCGGCATCGCGCAGGTGTGCGCGGCGGCAGGGCTCGACGTGTCGCTTGTCGACGTCTCGGACGCGGCGCTCGATCGCGGCATCGCGGCGATCGCCGCCGGTTTCGAACGCCAGGTGAAGAAGGGAACGCTGAGCGCCGACGCCCAGGCCGCCATGCTTTCGCGCATCCGGACGGCAACCGACCATCGCAGCCTCGAGGGCTCCGGCATCGTCATCGAGGCGGCCACCGAGAACCTCGAGCTCAAGCTGCGCATCCTGAAGCAGCTGAGCGAGACGGTCGCACCGCACGCGGTGATCGCGAGCAACACGTCGTCGATCAGCATCACCCAGCTCGCCGCCGCGGTGACGGCGCCGGAGCGCTTCATCGGCATCCACTTCTTCAACCCGGTGCCGCTGATGGGACTGGTGGAGGTGATTCGCGGGCTGCAGACCAGCGACGCGACGGCGGCTTCCGCGCAGGCATTCGCGAAGACCATCGGCAAGACGCCCGTGCTCGTGCGCAACAGCCCGGGCTTCGTCGTCAACCGCATCCTCGTGCCGATGATCAACGAGGCCGTCATGGTCCTGCAGGAGGGGTTGGCAACGGCCGAGGACATCGACAACGGCATGAAGCTCGGCTGCAACCATCCCATCGGTCCTCTGGCTCTCGCCGACCTGATCGGGCTGGACACCGTCCTGGCCATCATGCAGGTGTTCGCCGAGGAATTCGGCGACCCCAAGTACCGCCCTGCCCCGCTGCTCAAGGAAATGGTGTGCGCCGGACGCCTGGGCCGCAAGAGCAAGCGCGGCTTCTACAGCTACGAGTGAGCGACATGAGCGAATACCTTGCCCCGCTGAAGGACATGCAATTCGTCCTGCAGGAGATTGCGCCTCTGAGCGAGCTCGCGTCCCTGCCGGACTTCGACGAGGTCAATCTGGATCTCGCCATGACCATCCTGGAGGAGGCGGGCAAGTTCGCGAACGGCGTGCTGTCCCCGCTGAACGTGGTCGGTGATCGCGAGGGCTGCCGGTGGTCGCAGGACTCGGTTCAGACGGCGAGCGGGTGGCGGGATGCGTATCGCCACTTCACCGAAGGCGGCTGGAACGCGCTCTCCTGCCATCCGGAATACGGCGGACAGGGCTTGCCGCGCGTGGTCTCCGCACTGGTCGAGGAGATGTGGAACGGCGCCAACGTCGCGTTCGCGCTGTGCCCCATGCTCACGCACGGCGCCATCGAAGCGCTGGAGCTGCGTGGCTCCGAGGCGCAGAAACGCAGCTACCTGCCCAAGCTCGTGGGCGGCGAATGGACCGGCACGATGAACCTCACTGAACCGCAAGCCGGCTCGGACCTCTCGGCGGTGCGGACGCGGGCGGTGCCTCAGCCCGATGGGAGCTTTCGGCTGCACGGCCAGAAGATCTTCATCACTTACGGCGAGCACGACCTCGCGGACAACATCGTGCACCTCGTGCTGGCCCGCACGCCGGGCGCCCCGGAGGGTGTCAAGGGCATCTCGCTGTTCGTCGTGCCCAAGGTCCTGCTGAACGACGACGGCAGCCTGGGCGCGCGCAACGACGTGCGTTGCGTCTCCATCGAGCACAAGCTGGGCATCCATGGCAGCCCGACCGCGGTCCTGGCTTTTGGCGACAACGACGGCGCCGTCGGCTGGCTGGTGGGCCAGGAGAACCGCGGCCTGGAAACGATGTTCATCATGATGAACGCGGCCCGCTTCTCGGTGGGACTTGAGGGCATCGGCCTGTCGGAGCGGTCGACGCAGCGCGCCGTGGCCTACGCGCGCCAGCGCATGCAGGGCACCGAGCTGGGCGGATCCTCGCGCGACAAGGTGGCCATCGTGCGCCATCCCGACGTGCGCCGCATGCTGATGCTGATGAAGTCGCGCACGGAGGCGCTGCGGGCGGTAGCGGCCGCGGTGGCGCTGGCCATGGACCTTGCCCACCACCATCCTTCACCGGACGTGCGGCGCGAGCAGCAGGCCTTCGTGGATCTGATGATTCCCGTCGTGAAAGGGTGGAGCACCGAAAGCGCCGTGGAGCTCGCGTCGCTCGGCGTGCAAGTGCACGGCGGCATGGGCTATGTCGAGGAGACCGGCGCCGCCCAGCACCTGCGCGATGCGCGCATCACGCCGATCTACGAAGGCACCACGGGCATCCAGGCCGCCGACCTCATGGGCCGCAAGATCGCTCGCGACGGCGGCACGGCCGCCCGTGCCCTGCTCGCGCAGATTCGCGACGTTGCACAGTTCCTCGAGCGCGATGGCGACCAGCAGCTGCACGCCATCGCAGCCGCGCTCTCGGATGCCTCGGCTTCGCTCGCCGATGCGGTCGACTTTGTCGTGTCGACCTACGAGGCCGACGTGCGCCGCACCTCGGTCGGTGCCGTGCCCCTGCTCGAACTGTTCGGCGTGGTGGCGGGCGGGTGGCAGATGGCGCGGGCGGCGCTGGCCGCCCGCCGGTGCCTCGCGGCCGGCGACGGCGATGCGCCGTTCCTCGCCGCGAAGCTGCTCACGGCCCGCTTCTATGCCGACCACGTGCTGTGCCGCGCTCGCGGCCTCTGCCACGCGGTCGTGCATGGCGCCGACGCGGCACTGGCCATCGACGATGACCAGCTCTGACCGCACCGGCGGCATATTCTGTAGTCAAGGAGTTCCTGCCATGTTCAACGCCTTGCTCCTGAACCAGGAGAACAAGCAGACCGTCGCGACCTTCGAACGCATCGAACGCACGCAGTTGCCGCCCGGCGACGTGACGGTCCGCGTGGAGTATTCCAGTCTCAACTTCAAGGATGCCCTGGCCGTGACCGGTCGTGGCGCCATCGTCCGCAAGTGGCCGCTGGTACCGGGTATCGATCTGGCCGGCGTGGTCGAGCGCAGCGACGATCCGCGCTGGCAGCCGGGCAACCGGGTGGTCGTCAACGGCTGGGGAATGGGCGAGACGGACTGGGGTGGTTTCTCGCAGGTGGCGCGGCTGTCCGCCGACTGGCTGCTGCGGCTCCCCGAGTCGTACACGACGCGCCAGGCGATGGCCGTCGGCACGGCCGGCTTCACCGCCGCGCTGTGCGTGATGGCGCTGCGCCGGCATGGCCTGCAGCCCGGGGACGGCGAGGTCCTCGTGACCGGCGCGTCCGGCGGCGTCGGCTCCGTGGCCGTGGCGCTGCTGGCCGGGCTCGGCTATAGCGTCACCGCATCGACGGGACGGCCGCACGAGGCCGACTACCTGAAGTCGCTGGGCGCGGCGCAAATCGTCGACCGGGCGACGCTGTCCGCTCCCGGCAAGCCACTGCAGAGCGAGCGCTGGGCCGGCGTGGTCGACGCCGTGGGCAGCCACACGCTGGCCAACGCCTGCGCGGCCACGCGCTGGAACGGCGCGGTCGCGGCGTGCGGTCTCGCGCAGGGCAGCGACTTCCCCGCCACCGTGATGCCCTTCATCCTGCG
>DASXQQ010000369.1:0-1516 GCA_036507085.1 Piscinibacter sp.
GTGCTCGCGCGCGGCCAGCGCCTCACGCCGCAGGCACTTGGCCTCGCGGCCTCGGTGGGCGCGGCGACGCTGCGCGTTGCGCGCCGCCCGACGGTCGCGCTGTTCTCCACCGGCGACGAACTGGTGATGCCGGGCGAGCCCTTGCGGCCCGGCGCCATCTACAACTCCAACCGCTACACCTTGCGCGGCCTGATCCAGTCGCTCGGCTGCGAGTGCACCGACCTCGGCATCGTCCCCGATCGCCTCGATGCGACCCGCGAGGCGCTGCGCCGCGCCGCGCAGGGACATGACCTGATCGTCACCAGCGGCGGCGTCTCGGTCGGCGAGGAGGACCACCTGCGACCCGCGGTGCAGGCCGAAGGCCGGCTCGATCTGTGGCAGATCGCGATCAAACCGGGCAAGCCGCTCGCGTTTGGCGAGGTGAACCGCGCCGGCGGCGGCACGGCGTATTTCATCGGCCTGCCGGGCAACCCGGTGTCGAGCTTCATCACCTTCGTGCTCGCCGTGCGACCGCTGCTGCTGCACCTGCAGGGCATGAGCGACTGGGAGCCGCGCGGCATCACGCTGCGCGCCGACTTCGACTGGCCGCGTCCCGACAGGCGCCGCGAGTTCCTGCGCGTGCGCCGCAACGAGGCCGGCGGGCTCGAGCTGTTCGCGAACCAGAGCTCGGGCGTGCTGACTTCGGCGGTCTGGGGCGACGGCGTCGTCGACAACCCGCCGGGGCAGGTCATCCACGCCGGCGATGCGGTACGCTACCTCGCGTTTTCCGAGCTGCTGAAATGAACCACCCTCGAAGCGCCTTCGGCGCTCCCCCTCAAGGGGGGTCCGTTCATCCTGAGGTATCGAAGGACGCCAGCGGCCCGGCGAAGCCGGATCCGCGGCGGCCGCTTGATAGGCCGGTTCATGCGTCGCGGGTCGCGCGAAGCGCGGTGGAGCAACTGTGATGAAGGTCAAGGTGCGCTATTTCGCTTCGCTGCGCGAAGCCCTCGGCCCCGGCGAAGACGTCGATGCGCCGGCTGGCGCGACGATGTCGCTGCTGCGCGACTTGCTGATCGCGCGCAGCGACACTCATGCGGCGGCGCTGGCCCGCGGGCGCGCACTGCGTTGTGCGCTCGACCAGGCGCTGTGCGACGAATCGGCGCTCGTGCGCGACGGCGCCGAAGTCGCGTTCTTTCCCCCGGTCACCGGCGGCTGAGATGACGACCCCGCGCGTTCGCGTGCAGACCGAAGACTTCGACCTCGGCGCCGAAGTCGCGGCGCTGCGCGCCGGCGATCCGGCGGTCGGCGCTGTGGCCGCGTTCGTCGGCACGGTGCGCGATCGCAACGATGGGCTGGGGGTGAGCTCGATGGAGCTCGAACACTACCCCGGCATGACCGAGAAGGCGATCGAGGCGATGGTCGACGCGGCGATGCAGCGCTTCGACATCCGCGCCGCGCGGGTGATCCATCGCGTCGGCCTGCTGCAGCCGCAAGACCAGATCGTGATGGTGGCGGTGAGCTCGGCGCACCGCGGCCA
>DASXQQ010000370.1:0-18207 GCA_036507085.1 Piscinibacter sp.
AGCTTCGGCGGCACCGATGGGCACAAGTATGTGAACGGGGTGCTGGACAAGGCGGCGGCGGAGTTGCGCTCGGTGGAAGTGCAGACTGCGCGTTCGAGTCGACGCTAGATCGATTCCTCGACATGAAGTTGGCCTCCCGGCTCGACCACATCGAGCCCTTCTACGTGATGGAGTGCGCCAAGGCCGCCGTCGAGCTGGCGCGCAGCCCGGCCTGCGCCGACTCGCCGATGGTGTTTCTCAACATCGGCGAGCCCGACTTCACCGCACCGCCACTCGTGCAAGACGCCGCCGAGCGCGCGCTGCGCGCGGGCCGCACCCAGTACACCGACGCGACCGGCCTGCACGCGCTGCGCGAGCGCATCAGCCAGTGGTACGCCACGCGCTTCGGGCTCGACGTGCCGCCCCGGCGCATCATCGTCACCGCCGGCGCGTCGGCCGCGCTGCAGCTCGCCTGCCTCGCCCTCGTGAACCGCGGCGATGAGGTGCTGCTGCCCGACCCCAGCTACCCGTGCAACCGCCACTTCGTCGCCGCGGCCGACGGCGTCGCGGTGCTGCTGCCGGCCTCGCCCGAGGAACGCTTTCAGTTGAGCGCCGCCGGCGTCGAAGCCGCCTGGACGCAGCAAACCCGCGGCGTGCTGCTCGCGTCGCCGTCGAACCCGACCGGCACCTCGATCGACCCCGACGAGATGCGCCGCATCGTCGGCGCGGTGCGATCGCGCGGCGGCTTCACCATCGTCGACGAGATCTACCTCGGCCTGAGCTTCGACGAGCGCTTCGGCCACAGCGCCTTGATGCACGGCGACGACGTGATCTCGATCAACAGCTTCTCCAAGTACTTCAGCATGACCGGCTGGCGCCTGGGCTGGCTGGTGGTGCCCGACGCACTCGTCACGCCGATCGAGAAGCTCGCGCAGAACCTCTACATCTGCGCGTCCACCGTCGCCCAGCACGCGGCACTGGACTGCTTCGAGCCCGAATCGATCGCCGAGTACGAACGCCGCCGCAACGAGTTTCGCTCCCGCCGCGACTTCCTCGTGCCGGCGTTGAACGCGCTCGGCCTCACGGTGCCGGTGCTGCCCGACGGCGCGTTCTACGCCTGGGCCGACTGCTCCGCCCACGCCGCCAGCAGCTGGGACTTCTGCTTCGAGCTGATGCGCCGCGCCCATGTGGCGATCACGCCGGGCCGCGACTTCGGCCGCCATGGCAGCGAACGCTACCTGCGGCTGTCGTACGCGAGCTCGATGGCGCAACTGCAGCTCGCCATCGAGCGGCTGCGCGCGGTGCTGTCGTAAGCACGCCAAATCGCACCCCCTTTTCGCGGGTCATTGGTGAGAAGGTGTTACTAGCGGCCGAACCGCCAGCTTTTCCACGCGTTCGCGCACAGGCGCTCGACTAAGCTGCCGGGCGTGAGCACTCCGAGCCCGAGCCAGCCCCCGTCGACCCAGCCCCCCGACAGCGAGCCCATGCCGCTGCAGAGCGTGCCCGACATCGCGCTGTGGGGCGACTCCGACGTCGGCCTCCCGGTCGCGCCGGCCGTCGCGTTCTCCACCAGCAGCGCCGGCCAGGCTGGCGACCCGCTGGCGACCATCGGCCACATCGGCCGCTACGCGCTCAAGTACCGCATCGGTGAAGGCGGCCTCGGCACGGTCTACGCCGCGCACGACCCGCTGCTGTCGCGCCTGATCGCCATCAAGACGTTGAACGTCGAGGTCTCGGCCGAACAGCGACCGGCGTTCAACGCGCTGTTCCTCAACGAAGCGCGCGCCGCCGGCGGCCTGAGCCACCCGCATATCGTGACGGTGTTCGACGCCGGCGTCAGCGACGACAACGCCTACATCGCGATGGAGCTGCTGAAGGGCCGCGACCTGCGCCAGTTGCGCCAGGAAGGCTGGAAGCCCACGCCGGTGCAGGCCGCGCTGATCGTGCGCCGCGTCGCCGACGCGCTGGCCTATGCGCACAGCAAGGGCGTCGTCCACCGCGACATCAAGCCGGCGAACATCTTCATGGTCGGACGCACGCAGCCGCGGGTGCTCGACTTCGGCATCGCGCGCGTGGCCCACCATCACGACGCGCAAACCGGCGACGACATTGCCGGCGGCTCGCCCTACTACATGTCGCCCGAGCAGGTGCGCCAGCAAACGGTGGATCGCCGCACCGACGTGTTCTCGCTCGGCGTCGTGCTGTACGAACTGCTCACCGATGTGCGGCCGTTTCGAGGCGGCACGCTGGCCGAGATCACGGCCGCGGTGCTCGAGCACGAACCGCCGCTGCCGCACGTCGTCAACGCCGAGGTGCCGAAGGCGCTGTCGGACATCACCGTGCGCGCGATGGAGAAGGACCCCGAGCATCGGTTCCGCTCGGCACGCGCGCTGTCGCGCGAGCTGCGCCATTGGCTCGAGGAACAGGGCCAGGCGGCCGAAGGCATCGAGGCCACGCCGCTGCGCGCACGCCGGCTGTGGGCTGGTGCGGCTGCGGCTGCCCTCGTGGTCGTTGCCGCGTTGTCGTGGGCGGTGCTGTCGCACAAGGTTCCGTCCCCACCGGCGCCGGTCGCCGCGGCCAGTCCCGCGGACGATGCGGTCGTCGCCGCGCCGCCAGCCGCGTCTTCCATCCCGCTGACCTTGCCCACCGACAATGCGGCCACGACGGCCGCGGTCACGCTGATCAGGGAAACCGCGGCCTCCGCACCCACCGCGGCGCCGCGCGCCTCGGCGGCGATCCCGGCCGCGGTCGCCGCGCCCAAGGGCAGCAAGCTGCCGAAGGAATCGCCCCGCGACAAGCGCACCCGTGAAGCGCGCGAGCGCGGCGCGCGCCTCGCCCCGGCCGTGGCGCCGCCCGCCACCGGCATCGTGCGCATCGCCGTCAGCCCGTGGGGCCAGGTCGAGATCGACGGCAAGGTCGCCGGCACCGCGCCGCCGCTGAGCGAGCTCACGCTGCCCGAAGGCAAGCACCAGATCACCATTCGCAACGAGGACTTTCCGCCGTACAGTGCGAGCGTCAACATTGCGCCGGGCCAGCCGGTGACGCTCAAGCACAAGTTCGGGTCATGAGGTTTCTTCTCGTCGTGGCAGTCGCTCTGCTCGCCGCCGGCTGTGCATTGCTACAGCCGGCGACGCCCATCGGCTTGATGGACATCGTCCAGCGCCCCGCCGAAAAAGCCCTGCTCGCCGGCATCCGCGCCTACGACGACGCCCAGTACGCCGAAGCCGAGACGCAATTCACTTCGGCGCTGCGCATCGGCTTGCCCTCGGCCAAGGACCGCGCTGCCGCGCAAAAGCACCTCGCCTTCATCTACTGCACCAGCAAGCGCGTCGCCGAATGCCAGGCGGCGTTTCGCGCCGCCCGCCTGGCCGACCCGGGCTTCGCGCTGAGCAAGTCGGAATCGGGCCACCCGCTGTGGGGGCCGGTCTACAAGCGCGTGCAGCCATAATCGTGCCCCGCGCCCTGCGGCGCTCCTCGTGTACAGCTCGATCCAATGGTCGCCTCCCTCCGTTCGCACTGAGCCTGCCGAAGTGCCCGTGTGTCCTGGACCCTTCGACAAGCTCAGCCCGAACGGGCATCGAAAACGACCCGCACCTTGACCGCTCCCGACTTCAAATTCACCTTGCGCGTCTACTGGGAAGACACCGACGCCGGCGGCGTCGTGTTCTTCGCCAACTACCTGAAGTTCTTCGAGCGCGCGCGCACCGAGTGGCTGCGCTCGCTCGGCTTCGGCCAGGAGCGCTTGCGACTCGATACCGGTGCGATCTTCGTCGTCGCCGATACTTCGGTGCGCTACCTGAGCCCGGCCCGGCTCGATGACCTGCTCGAGCTGACGGTGCAGATCGTCGACGCCGGCCGCGCATCGATGACGATCGCCCAGCAGGCGTGGCGCGGCGACGAACTGCTGGCCCAGGGCAGCATCCGCATCGGCTGCGTCGATGCCGGAACATTCAAGCCGCGGCGCATTCCCAACGAATTACTCGAGCTGACCCGATGACCCAGGACCTTTCGATCATCACCCTCGTGCTGCAGGCGAGCTTCGTCGTGCAGTTGGTCGTCGCGGGCTTGCTGCTCACCTCGCTGGTGAGCTGGACCGTGATCTTCGGCAAGGTGTTCGGCCTGCGCCGGGTGCGCGCGGAGAACGAGGAATTCGAGCGCGAATTCTGGGCCGGCAAGAACCTGAACGAGCTCTACAGCGACGCCACCAAGCACAGCGACGCCACCGCCCCGATGGAGCGCATCTTCGCCTCGGGCATGCGCGAGTTCCTCAAGCTGCGCGAGCGGCGGCTGGCCGACAGCGGCGCCCTGCTCGACGGCGCGCGCCGCGCGATGCGGGCGAGCTTCCAGCGCGAGATGGACACGATCGAGTCGCATCTGTCCTTCCTCGCGACGGTGGGATCGGTGTCGCCCTACGTCGGCCTGTTCGGCACGGTGTGGGGCATCATGCACGCCTTCATCGGGCTGTCGAACCTGCAGCAGGTCACGCTCGCGACCGTGGCGCCGGGCATCGCCGAGGCGCTGGTCGCCACCGCCATCGGCCTTTTTGCCGCGATCCCCGCGGTGATCGCCTACAACCGCTTTGCGCGCGACATCGACCGCATCGCGATCCACTCCGAGACCTTCATCGAGGAGTTCTCCAACATCCTGCACCGCAACGCCGGCCACGCCACTGCGCCGGCGGCGGCCTCCTGAGGGCAGCGCGATGCCTGCCGTCAGCCACCGCACGGGTTCGCGCCGGCGCACCATCAACGAGATCAACATGGTGCCGTTCATCGACGTGATGCTGGTGCTGTTGATCATCTTCATGGTCACCGCCCCGCTGATCACCACCGGCCTCGTCGACCTGCCCAGCGTCGGCAAGAGCCGGCAGCGGCCCGAGCATGTGATCGAGCTCGTCGTCGCCGCCGACGAGTCGCTGCGCCTGCGCGTCGACGGCAAGGACGCGCAAAGCGTGCCGCTGCGCAGCGTCGCCACCCGGGTGCGCGAGGCGCAGGCGGGCAACGCCGACACGCCGGTCGTCATCTCGGCCGACCGCGCGGTGAAGTACGAGGCGGTGGTGAAGGTGATGGACACGTTGCAGCGCGCGGGCGTGCAGCGCGTGGGGCTGTCGGTGAAGTCGGGCGGATGATGGGTTCGCTCGCGATCCAGCGTGATGCGCTGATGCCCCGCCCGCCCGGCGGCATGGGCCCGGGGCTGCTGCTCGCGCTGATCGTCCACCTCGGCCTGGTGGTCGCGCTTGCCATCGCCGTGCATTGGCATGCGAGCGAGCCCGCGGGCGTCGAGGCCGAGCTGTGGGCTGCGGTGCCGCAAGTTGCCGCGCCGCGCGCGGTCGAACCCGAGCCGACACCCACGCCGACCCCGCCGCGCCCGACACCGACGCCACGCGTCGAGCCCTTACCCGACGCGCAGATCGCGATCGAGCGCACCAAGCGCGAGGCGCAGGAACGCAAGAAGAAAGAACAGACCGAACAGTTGGCCGAGAAGAAAAGGCTCGAACAGGAAGCGCTTCGCAAGAAGCAAGCGGACGAAGCCAAGCTTGGGGCCCAGCGCGAGGCCAACCTCAAGCGCATCATGGGCCAGGCCGGCGCGACCGGCGACGCCTCGGCCACCGGCAGCGCGACGCAGAGCGCCGGGCCGTCGGCCGGCTATGCGGGGCGCATCAAGGCACGCATCAAGCCCAACATCGTCTTCACCGACACGATCAGCGGCAACCCGGTCGCCGAGGTCGAAGTCCGCCTCGCGCCCGACGGCCGCATTCTGAGCCACAAGCTCCTCAAGGCGAGCGGCGTGGCCGAGTGGGACGATGCGGTTCAACGCGCGATCGACCGCACCGAGGTGCTGCCGCGCGACATCGACGGGCGCGTGCCGCCGACGATGGTCATCGCGTTCCGGCCACGCGATTGAGCGAGCGGGCGCCCGCGACAAAGGCGCGATCGGCGCTGTCCTTCCACCAACGAACCCAGCGGCCTTCGAAAGACCACTCGCCCCACGCCGCAATCGCCTCGCGTTCGCCGCAGGACAGCAGCTTCAAGGTCCGCTTCGGCGAACGATCCGGCTGCAGTTCACCGCCGCCGGTGAAGCGGCGCAGGTTCAGCGCCAAAGCGCGTCCCGAGTCGCCGACAGCGAACACCTGCGGGTGAGACAGGCTTTGCAGCGTCGGCCCGACGGCCACCCCGCCGGGTTCGTCCAACGCAAGGCCGCTGGCGTGCAGCCAGGCCGGCGCTTGCGGCGCGGTGGCGACGACGGGTGCATCGCAGGTGAGCCGCGCGCCGCTGCCGAGTAGGACGTGGCTCGCCCCGACCTCGACGCAGCGGTCAACGAACAGTGTGATGCGGCGCTGCTTCAGCGCACGCAGCAGGCGCTGCTCGACGGCCGCGGGAGTCAGGGCCAGCGGCACGCCGCCGGTGACCAGGCTCACGCGCGCGCGTTCGCGCAGCCGATCTTGCAGCGCGAGCGCAAGTTCGACCGCAGCCTCGCCTGCGCCGACGACCACGACGCTCAAGGAGCGCGCTTCGGCAAGCGCGAGCAGCTCGGGCCACAGCCGAACGAAGGATTCGATCGGCCGCAGGAACAGCGCATGGGCGCGCGCGCCGGGGATGGCGTCGCGATCGATCGCCGGCTCGGCATCCAGGCTCAGCGCGTCGTACTGCAGCGTCTCGCCGGTGCCGAGCGCGACCGTGCGCGCCGCGGCATCGACGCCGGTGATGGCCGCCTCGACGAAGGTCGCGCCGGCGGCCGCTGCCAGCGACGGCAGTGCGATCGCGCAGTCATCGGACTGAAAGCGGCCAGCGACCAGCCCCGGCAACATCAACGGGTGCAGCAGCCGCGGTGTCGGCGCCACCAGCGTGACACGGGTCGCCGGCAGCGCGAGCGCAGCGAATTCGCGCAGCACCTGGACATGGGCGGGGCCGCCACCGAGCAGGACGAGGTGCTTCAAGGCTCGAGCAGCAAGTCGGCGACATGCGCGAGGCTGTGGCCATGGGTGTTGTCGGCGTCGGCGCCGACGGCGATGCCGATGATCGGCGGCAGCACATCGGTCTCGGTGCCGAACAGCTTGCGAAAGTCCGCGACGATATCGCGCCGCTCGGCGGTCCATTGATGCAGCGGCGCGTCGCCGCTGCGCAGCACGATGAAGCGCAGCCGCCGCGTGAACGGGCTGTCGAGCACCGCGCCCGGCGGCAGATGCGCGTCCCACACATAGCAGACGGTGGCGGCCGGCAAATACATGTCGGCGTTCGCGCGCGCGAGGCGCAGGAACTGGCGCTCGAAGAAGGGCACCTGCCCGAGCGCCAGGTCCCACAGCACGCAGATCCTGAGCGCCGTGTCTTCGCCCGCGCGAACATGCAGGTCGACGGCGGGATTGGGCTCATCGACCCGCCACTGCCAGGCGAGGTGCGCGCTCGCGGTCGACAGCTGCAGCGAATGGACCAGGTTGCCGTAGGACGCGTCGGCCTCGACTCGCAAGGCGCGGCGGGCGTCGAGATCGACCACCGAGAAGCGAGTGAACGGCTTGGTCTGGTGCGGCAAACCGAGCACCCGCCAGGGCGCGGCCGGCGCGCTGCCGCTGGCCGCGAAGGGCTGCAGCAGCGTCAGCGCGGACGCGTCATTCGCGAGCGCCGCGGCGGCCGCGAAGCTCGCCACCGCCAGCGCACGCCGAAGAGAAGGAGTCGTCGAAACCAGATCGCACATCGAGCTCCATTCTCAGCGAAGTCCGAGCCGCCGCAGAATCAGCGCGTCGAGCGACCAGCGGCCCGGGCCGAACGCCACCAGTGCCGCGAGCAGCGCCCCCCAGAAGAAGTGCATGTGCACGCCCGCCGGGCAGTCGAACTCGAACAACTGCGGGTAGGAGATCACCGCCATCGCGTTGACGACGAACAGCGCCGCGGCGCCGAAGCGGCCGGCCAGGCCGACGACGAGCAACCAGGGAAAGAACAGTTCGCCGAAGGTCGCCGCATAGGCCGCGAGCTCGGGCGGCAGCAGCGGCACCTTGTACTCGTCGCGAAACAGCGCGAGCGTGCTGCTCCAGGTCGAGATCTTCACCCAGCCCGAGCTGAGGAAAGCGTTCGCCAGGTACAGCCGCGCCGCCAGTTGCAGCAGCGGCTGCAGGTGGTCGATCTGACGCGTGACGCGCAGCGCGCGCTCAATCCATTCTTTCATCGGAGGTGTCCTGGGGGTCGAGAAAAAAGTCGCAGACGAACCCGCTGCCGATGGCGCTGGCGAGCGAGCCCTGGAAATCGAAGGCGGGGTCGACGCCGAGCGCCGCCTGCGCGACCGCCTCGAGCGGCCGGGCCTCGATCAGCGCGGTGAAGAACGCGGCGTGGGCGGCCGCCACGGCCGCCACGCTCACCGCGAGCCCGTGGCGCGCCACCAGCGCGGTCTCGGCTTGCTGCCAGTCGACGCTGAACTCGCGGTCGTCACCCTCCTGGTGCAGCGACCACAGCCGCACGATCGGGTGGCTCGATGCCACGAGCGCCGTGCCCGGCGCCACGCGCCAGCGAAGCTGCGCCTGCTGCGCCGCGGGCACGGCGGCGAGCTGTCGCATGTCGATGCGGCCGGCATCGGCGGTGAGGCCGGCGCGGTGCACCGCCCACTCGACGCGCGCCAGGTCGGGCAGGTAAGGAAACTCGCGCGCCGGCTCGAAGCGCGCGAGGAAGTCGGCGAAGTGCTCGCCGTAGTCGTACAGGTTGCCGCTGGTCGACGGGCATTCGCGCCAGTGGGCGCGCGCCAGGCCGCTGAAGAATTCCTCGCCGACGATCTGCTCGATCACCGGGTAGGCCGCAGCCAGCGCCTTCGCGATGGCGCCGACCACGTTGCCGCGGTAGATCGCGAGCCGCCGTTCGACGAGCGCGTCGTCGCCGGCAAAGAGCCCCGTGTCGCGCGCGCTCAGCCCGGTGTCGGACAAGAGCGCGCCGAACGCGCGCTGCGTTGGCGCGAGCTCAGACACAGCCGACCTCGCAGCACTCGGCCTGGATCGCAGCAGCGGTACGCGCCTCGTCCAGCAGCACCGCGAGGGGCGGCAGTTCGGTGTCCCATTCGATCAGCGTTGGGCGCGCGCCGATGCGCTGGCAGGCGCGCCGGTACAGCGCCCACACCTCGGGCGCGACGCGCGAGCCATGGTGGTCGATCAGCCCGTCGTCGGTGCGAAGGTGGCCGGCGAGATGGAACTGGCCGATGGCCTCGGCCGGCAGCTCGTCCATCAGCGCGGCCGCATCGCCGCCGAAATTGACGGTGTTGACATACAGGTTGTTGACGTCGAACAGGATCGCGCAGCCGGTGCGCCGGGTCAGCGCGGCGAGAAACGCCGTCTCGCTCATTGCGCTGTCGCGGTATTCGACGTAGGCCGAAATGTTCTCGACCAGCAGCCGCCGGCCGAGCACCTCCTGCGCGCGATCGACGCGCTCGCTCAGCAGCGCGAGCGCCTCCTCGGTGTAGGGCAGCGGCAGCAGGTCGTTGAAGTGGACACCGCCCACCGCGCCCCAGCACAGATGCTCCGACACCAGCGCCGGCTCGATGCGATCGACGAGCTGCTTGAGACGGCGCAGGTGCCCAACGCTACCGGTGTCGGCCGAGCCCAGCGACAGGCCGACGCCGTGCAGGCTGACCGGATAGAGCGCGCGGGCGCGCTCCAGCACCGCCAGCGCCGCCCCGCCGTCGACAAAGAAATTTTCGCTGTGCACCTCGACGAAGCCGAGCGGCGGGCGCTGCTCGATCACCTCGCGGTAGTGCACCTTGCGCAAGCCGATGCCGACGGTGTTCGAGTCCATGCCGCGCGCCCGGATGCTGAGTTACGGCATCGACACGCGCTTTTCCATCTCCTCGGCGATCTTCATGCGCGCGGCCGCCGGCTTGCCCATCGTGCCGGTGGTCTTGCCGCCGAGCTTGTCGCAGGTGCCGCGCGCCACATACTTCCACTCGGTCGGGTCGTTGTCCTTCTTCGCATGGCCGGCGCAAGCGTGGGTGCCGGTGGCGCAGTCGTTGGCGCCCGCCTTCACGACGCCGAAGCAATGCTCGAGCGGGCCCTTGTCTTCGGCCGCTTGGGCCGAGCCGAGTCCGGCCATGGCGATGATCGATGCGAGCGCGGACGAGGCGATGAAACGCTGGTTCATTTGGGTCTCCTGGGTGAACGGTGGGTTGTCGGGATAGCGACGATGTCACTCCCGCGGCGCCATGGCAACGGGTGACACGCATGGGTCGCGCCTTGCGGCGAGTTCCTTACAGCGGCTCGTTCCTGTGCGATCCGTTCGGCGTTCCTAGAGTCACCAGATTAAATTGCTGCATTGCCGCAAAAACCGCTTGCATCGCGGAGATCACCGAGTAAGATGCAGATATGTTGCAGTGCAGCAAACTGCTTCAGACCCCTCCCTCAATCCACTGGAGCACACCATGCTGAACACCGAACAATTCACCGCCACCAACAAGGCCAACCTCAACGTCGTGCTGGGCCTCACGGCCAAGGCGTTCGAAGGCGTCGAGCAACTCACCGCGCTCAATCTGCAAGTCCTCAAGGCCGGCCTCGGCGAAGCCGCGGAAAGCAGCCTTGCCGCGCTGTCGGTGAAGGATCCGCAGTCGCTACTGGCCCTGCAGGCCGGCCTGTTGCAACCCGCCGCCGAAAAGGCCGCCGCCTATGGCCGCCAGGTGTATGACATCGTCGCCGTCACCAAGGCTGAAGTCGAGAAGGCCGCCGCCGAACAAGCGGCAGGCGTGCAGAAATCCTTCCTCGCCGCGATCGAGGCCGCCACCCAGAACGCTCCCGAAGGTTCTGCCAACGGCATCGCCCTGTTCAAATCGGCTCTGGCCGCTGCGAACAACGCGTTCGACGGTCTGCAAAAGGCCACCCGCCAGGCCACCGATGCCGCCGAAGCCAACTACACGGCCGTGACCGGCTCGGCGGTGAAGGCGGCAGGCAAGGCCAAGCGCGGCTGAGCCACGCGAGACCGACATGCGCAACGACCCGACGTTGCGCATGTCTTCGCCCCATCGGTTGCCGACCGATGGCTGGCTGGGCACCCGGGAGCTCCCCGGCTACCGGGCCGGCAACGTCGTCGTCATGCTCGACGACTTGCCCGAGGTCGATTCCCATCACCTCTACTTCGACCTGCTGCTGCTCGACGCCGGCGGTCGCATCCAGGACAACCATTCCGGGCCCTGCTACGCGCTCGCGCGACAGCGCTCGCTCGACGAGCGCTCGCGCTTCGTTCGCGTGGTGGCCGAGCTGGTCCGCCACGCCCCCGGCGACGCCCGCGGCCTGGCGGCCATCGGCCAGGCGCTCATCTTCATTCGCGAGCACGGCGTCGAACGCGACCGCCTCATCGCGGCCGCGCAACTGCTCGACGATGTGTGCAGCGAACGGGCCGTGGCCGACAGCCTGAACCATGTGCTCGAACTCTCGGTGGGTGAAGAGGAGGCCCGCCGCGCGATGTGCGACGTCGTCGTCGGCCTCGCGCGCACCTCGGGCTTCGGCCCGCTCGACACCGATCCGGCCAGTCCGCGGGCAGCCGCCCCGGACTTCGACAGCCGCGTGAGCGGCATCAACGACAGCGGTCTCGCGATGCAGGTGTCGTACGTCGTCCGCACGGTCGGCAAGACCCGCGCTCGCCACTACCTGCGCGAAGTCACCGATCTCGAGATGGTGCCCAAGCCCGACATGTTCGGTGTGTGATCAGGGTGAGCCGGATCGGCGCCAGCGCCACGAGTACACCGACAGCGCCACGAGCAACGCCGCCAGCCAGGCCAACCCATAGGCCACGCCCGCGCCGAGCGACGGCAGTGCCGCATACAGCGTGATGAAGAACGCGACGAAGCCGAACAGACCGCGCACGAAGCCCCACAGCAAGGAGGCCGTCGCTTGCGCCCCGTGGCGCGGCAGCGTGAAGCAAGGCAGCACGTTGCCGGTGATCGGTGCGGCGAGCAGCAAGCCGCTGACGATGGCCGGCAGGAAGGGCGCGCCGCGCATGATCGCCGCCGCCATCGCGAGTGCGGCGAGCACGCGCAAGACCAGCTCGGCTCGCGGGATCGTCACCGGCGCCAGGCCGGGCGAGCGTTTCGGCATCACCGAGAGACCGAGCACCGGTGCCGCGAGCGCGAGGGCACAAACAACGGCCGGCGGCAGCGCCAGTTGCGACAGCGCCCAGCCACCCCCGACGAACACCCCGTTGGCGAGCACGAGCGCCGCCGGCCAGCGCAGTGTTCGCGCCGAATGCGCGAAGACCACCATGTGCGCGATCGTCGCCGGCAGGCACACGAGCGTCGCCAGCGCGACCGAGCGAACCTGATCCGGCTCCTGCTGCAGCAGCAGGAAGCCCATGATCGGGCCGGCAATCATCGGCATCCCCGCCAGCGTGCCGGCCACGCTGTGGCCGAAGCGGCGCGCCGCCAGCGAGGCGAACAGGACCGATGCGGCCACCAGGCCGAGCTTCAGCGCGAACATGCGGCGTCACACGGCGCCGTAGCCGCCACCCCCCGGCGTCTCGACGACGAAGACGTCGCCCGGCGCCATCTCGGTCGAGCCGATGTGGTCGAGCGTCTCGACCCGGCCATCGGCACGCTCGACGCGATTCACCCCCGGCTGGCCCGGGTGGCCACCGGCCACGCCGAACGCGCCGCTGTGGCGGCCGTTGGAAAGGATCGACGCCGTCATGCGTTCGAGAAAGCGCACCCGCCGCACCCCGCCATCGCCGCCGCGATGCCGGCCGATGCCGCCCGAGCCGGGGCGAATCTCGTAGCTCTCCAGCCGCACCGGGAAGCGGAACTCGAGCACCTCGGGGTCGGTCAGGCGTGAGTTCGTCATGTGGGTCTGCACGACGCTCGTGCCGTCGAAGTCGGGCCCCGCGCCCGATCCGCCGGAGATCGTCTCGTAGTACTGGTAGCGCTCGTTGCCGAAGGTGAAGTTGTTCATCGTGCACTGGCCCGCGGCCATCACGCCGAGCGCGCCGTAGAGCGCGTTGGTGACGCAGGTCGAGGTCTCGACGTTGCCCGCGACCACCGAGGCCGGCGGGTTCGGGTTGAGCATCGAACCTTCGGGTACCACCACCCGCAGCGGTTTCAGGCAACCGGCGTTGAGCGGGATGTCGTCGTTGACCAGCGTGCGAAACACGTAGAGCACCGCGGCCATGCACACCGCCTTGGGTGCGTTGAAGTTGTTGACGAGCTGGTCCGAGGTGCCGGTGAAGTCGATCACCGCGCTGCGGTCTGCCGCGTCGACCTCGATCTTCACGTGGATGCGCGCGCCGTTGTCCAGCGGCAGCGTGAACTCGCCGTTTTTCAGACTTGTGATCACGCGGCGCACCGATTCCTCGGCGTTGTCCTGTACGTGCTTCATGTAGGCCTGCACGACGTCGAGGCCGAACTGGGCGACCATCTTGCGCAGCTCCTGCACGCCCTTCTCGTTGGCCGCGATCTGCGCCTTCAGGTCGGCGAGGTTCTGCTCGGGGTTGCGCGACGGGTGTGGGCCGCTGCGCAGCAGGTCCAGCATTTCCGTCTCGCGCAGGTGGCCGCGCTCGACCAGCTTCAGGTTGTCGATCTGCACGCCCTCCTCTTCGATGCGGGTCGAGAACGGCGGCATCGAGCCGGGCGTGATGCCGCCGATGTCGGCATGGTGGCCGCGCGAGCCGACGTAAAACGTCGGCTCGCGCGTTGCGCCGTCATCGCGCCCACCCTCACCCCGTCCCTCTCCCTCGAAGGGAGAGGGCTCGGTCAGATAGACGGGAGTGACAACGGTGACATCGGGAAGGTGTGTGCCGCCGTGATACGGGTCGTTGAGCACGAACACGTCGCCTTGCTGCATGCGCCCGGCGTTCTCGTTGATCACCGTCTTGATCGACTCGCTCATCGAGCCCAGGTGCACCGGCATGTGCGGTGCGTTGGCGATCAGGTTGCCGTCGGCGTCGAAGAGGGCGCAGGAAAAATCGAGCCGCTCCTTGATGTTCACCGAGTAGGCGGTGTTCTGCAGCTGCAGCCCCATCTGCTCGGCGATGTTCATGAAGAGGTTGTTGAACACCTCGAGCATCACCGGGTCGACCGTGGTGCCGATGGCGCGGCGCATCTCGCGCGGCTGCACGCGCTCGAGCACCAGGTGGTCGAGCGCGGTCACGCGGGCACGCCAGCCAGGTTCGACCACCGTCGTCGCGTTCTTCTCGGCGATGATCGCCGGGCCGGCGATGAGCTGGCCGGGGGCCGTCTGCTCGCGCACGATCAGCGACGCGTCCCACCAGCGAGCGCCGCTGAACAGGCGCACCGTCTCGGCCACCGGTGCGTTCGTCGCCGCGCCCAGCGGGTGGCGAATTTCGCTCGGCGCGTCGCCGGCGCCCACCGCTTCGACCGACACCGCTTCGATGACCAGCGCACGCTCATGCATCAGGAACGCGAAGCGCTGGCGGTAGGCCGCTTCGAAGGCGGCCTGGATCTCGGCTGCGCTGCCGAAGGGCACGACCAGCGCCGAGTCGGTGCCTTCGTAGCGCACATGGACGCGGCGGTGCAATTGCACCCGGCCGCTGCTCACGCCCTGGCGCGTGAGCTCGCTCTGCGCGTCGGCCGCGAGCGCGTCGAGGCGCTCGGCCACGACGGCAAGCGGCGCCGACAGCGGGCGCTCGATCGCCGCCTCGCGCATCACGCTCTGGTCGGCGAGGCCCATGCCGTAGGCCGACAGCACGCCAGCCAGCGGGTGGGCGAACACGCGGTCCATGCCGAGCGCGTCGGCGACGCGGCAGGCATGCTGGCCGCCGGCGCCGCCGAAGCATTGCAGCGTGTAGCGCGTGACGTCGTAGCCGCGCGCGACCGAAATCTTCTTGATCGCATTGGCCATCGCGCCCACGGCGATGTCGATGAAGCCTTCGGCGACTTGCTCGGCGCTGCGCTTCACGCCGGTGGCGCGCTCGATCTCGGCGGCCATCGCGCTGAATTTGGCGACGACCACGTCCCGGTCGAGCGACTCGTTGGCGTGCGGACCGAACACCTTCGGAAAGTACGCCGGCTGGATCTTGCCGACCATCACGTTCGCATCGGTCACCGCGAGCGGCCCGCCGCGCCGGTAGCTGGCCGGGCCGGGGTTGGCGCCGGCGCTCTCGGGGCCGGCGCGAAAACGGGCGCCGTCGAAGCTCAGGATCGAGCCGCCGCCGGCCGCCACGGTGTGGATGCTCATCATCGGCGCGCGCATGCGCACGCCGGCAACCTGGGTTTCGAAGGCCCGCTCGAACTCGCCGGCGAAGTGGCTCACGTCGGTGGAGGTTCCGCCCATGTCGAAGCCGATGACGTGCACGGCGCGCCCTTCGACAAGCTCAGGATGCTCGGGCCCTTCGACAGGCTCAGGTCCTTCGACAAGCTCAGGATGCTCGGGCCCTTCGACAGGCTCAGGGCGAACGGGTATTTGGTTGCCTCGAAGGCCTCCCAATTCCGTTCGGGCTGAGCTTGTATTTCCGACCGTCCTGAGCCTGTCGAAGGAAGCCCCAGCGCCGTGCCCGGCGGGCCCTTCGACAAGCTCAGGGCGAACGGAGGGCGGCGGCAGGTCTGCAAGCCCCAGTTGCGCGGTGCGCACCATGCCGACGATGCCGCCGGCCGGGCCGGAGAGGATCGCGTCCTTGCCTTGAAACGCATGCGCATCGGTCAGCCCGCCCGACGACTGCATGAAGAAGAGCTTCACGCCGGGCATCTCGCCCGCCACTTGCTCGACATAGCGGCGCAGGATCGGCGACAGGTAGGCGTCGACCACCGTCGTGTCACCGCGGCTCACCAGCTTCATCAACGGGCTCACATGGTGCGACACGCTGATCTGCGAGAAGCCGATGTCGCGCGCGATCCGCTCGGCCGCCGCTTCGTGGGCGGTGAACCGGTAGCCGTGCATGAACACGATGGCCACGCTGCGCAGGCCGGCGTCGAAGGCCGCGCGCAGCTCGCCGCGCAGATGCGCCTCATCGAGCGGCTGCACCACCGCGCCGTCGGCCGCGACCCGTTCGCGCGCCTCGATGACGCGCGAGTACAGCAGCTCGGGCAGCACGATGTGGCGGTCGAAGATGCGCGGGCGCTCCTGGTAGGCGATGCGCAATGCGTCGCGAAAGCCGCGCGTGGTCACCAGCAGCGTCGGGTCGCCCTTGCGTTCGAGCAGCGCATTGGTCGCCACCGTCGTGCCCATCTTCACGCACTCCACCTGCTGCGGTGTGATCGGCTCGTGCGGCGCGAGAGCGAGCAGGTGGCGGATGCCGGCGACCGCGGCGTCGCGGTACTGCTCGGGGTTCTCGGACAGCAGCTTGTGGGTGACCAGCGTGCCGTCGGGGCGCTTGCCGACCACGTCGGTGAAGGTGCCGCCACGGTCGATCCAGAACTGCCAGCGGTCGGGGATGCGTCTCGTCTCTTCTTGCATTTGGATTTCTCTGGTCTAGGCCAGTGTGAAGTATGGAACAAAGATGTCGTTGGCCTCGTTGCCGACCTGACGGATCCATTCAAGCGAGAATCGCTCGCCCAGCCGCTTGATCTCGAGCGCGAACTCGCGCGCCACGCGCTCGACCTTCATGCCGTTGCGCCGCAGTTCCTCGACCGAGCTCGCCGCCGCCGCCTCGCTTGCCGCCCAGCCACGCACCTCGGCCGCCGCGCTCGCCTTCAGCAGGCCATCGCGCAGCCGCGGCTCGAGCGCGTTCAGCGCATTCAGGTTGGCGAAGACGATGTTCTTCGGGAACCAGGCGTTGACTTCGTAGTAGTACTTCAGGTGGCTCCAGACCTTGTTCTCGACGCCGGTCACCGCCGAGGTGATCATGCTGTCGATGCGCCCGTCAGCAAGCGCCTGGCCCACCTCGACCATAGTCACGTCGATGCCCTGGGCGCCGACCAGCGCAGCGATGCGCGCGGTCGTCGCGTTGTAGGTGCGCATGCGGCTGCCCTTCAGGTCGGCGGCGCTCGCGATCGGCTTGCTGCTGTACAGACCTTGCGGCGGCCACGGCACGGCGTACAGCACCCGCAGGCCGCGCTGCGCGAAGTGGCGCTCGATGAGCGGGCGCTGGTGGCGCCACATGCGGCGCGCATCAGCATAGGAGCCGACGATGAAGGGCACCGAGTCGGCGCCGGCAATCGGGATCTCGCCGACGAGGCTGCTCATGATCGTCTCGCCCGCTTCGACCTCGCCGCGCTCGACCGCGGCGCGCATGTCGTTGAGCTTGACCATTGTGTTGTTCGGATGAATCTCAATCTGCAGTTCACCCTGCGTCGCAGCACCGGCATCGAGCGCCATCGCCATCAGGTTGACGGTGTGGAACGACTCGCGACGGTAGCCGGTGGCGAGCCGCCAGTTCGTCCGGGCGACGCAGAGACCGGCGGCACCGCTGCCGACCAGCAGGGTGCTGAATTGCCTGCGGTTCATGTTCACATCTTGGCCGGCAGCCAGGTCACGAGACCCGGCACGAAGTACACCAGCATCACCGCTGCGACCATCACGAAGAACAGCGGCAGCGCGGTGCGGGCGATCCAGGTCAGGTCGCGCTTGGTGAGCCCCTGCAACACGAACAGGTTGAAGCCCACCGGCGGTGTGATCTGCGCCATCTCGACCACCAGCACGATGAAGATGCCGAACCAGATCAGGTCGAGGCCGGCCTTCTGCACCGTGGGCAGCAGCACCGCCATCGTCAGCACCACCATCGATATGCCGTCGAGAAAGCAGCCGAGCACAATGAAGAACAGCATCAACAGCAGGATCAGCGCGAACGGCGAGAGGTTCAGGCTGCCGATGAACTCGGCCAGGTGACGCGGTAGGCCGATGAAGCCCATCGCGAGCGTGAGGAAGGCCGCCCCGGCGAGGATCAGCCCGATCATGCAGTAGACGCGGCAGGCGGCGACCAGCCCGTCCTTGAAGGCTTTCCAGTTCAGCGAGCGCTCGATCGCCGCGAGGATCAGCGAGCCGCCGACGCCCAGCGCCGCCGCTTCGGTGGCGGTGGCCAGGCCCGAGTAGATCGAACCGAGCACCAACCCGATCAGCGACACCACCGGGATCAGGTGGCGCGAGGCGTAGAGCTTCTGCCCGAAGCTCATGCCCTCGTCGGCCGCCGGGATCTTGTCCTTGTTGAACAGCGCCCAGACCACGATGTAGCCCATGAACAGCAGCGCGAGCACGATGCCGGGCAGCACGCCGGCGATGAACAGCTTGGCGATCGACACGTTGGCCGCGACGCCGTAGACGATCATGATGATCGACGGCGGGATCAAGAGGCCGAGCGTGCCGGCGCCGGCGAGCGAGCCGATCGCGATGTCGTC
>DASXQQ010000371.1:0-63393 GCA_036507085.1 Piscinibacter sp.
TTGGTCACCAGGATGTACCAGCTGCCCATGCTCATGATCACCAGGATCAGCAGGGTGCCACGCGAGACGAAGTCACCTTGCTGCCACAGCGCGCTCAGGCCGTAGGGGTTGTCGACGGTCTCCTTGCTGGTGGTCGCGGTCGGGGGGTTGGTTTCGGGCTGCGCCGACGCGGGCTGCGGTGACACGAGCAGCGTCGCCGCGAGGACGAAGGCGGCGAACAGGGCGAACAGGCGGGTGATCATTTTCGGGACTCCTGCAAAAAACGGGGATTCGTTGGGGGTGCGCAAGGGCGCATCAGTGGATGGTGAAGCTGAACGGCTGCTCGACGACGACGTTGTCGCCGACGCAGCCGTACTCGAGCATCGCCGCGGTCACCGCGTTGGCGAAGGCGCGCTGGACCTTGCGATCGCTGCTGCCGCTGAACGAGCCGGGGATGATCTCGACCTGCACGATCCGGTTGTTGCGGATCGTCGCGCGGGCCGACAGGCTGAGCTTGCCGGCGAAGTCGACCCCGGGGATCTCGGGCGCGGGCCTCTTGTTGCAGTAGGCCGCCGCGCTGGGCGGGCCGACAGGCGCCGGCGCGGCGGCCGGCGGCAACGGCACGATGCTCTGCTGCACCGGCGGCGGGGTCGGCGTGGTGGCGCTGATCGTCGCCTGCACCGGCGGCGGCGTCGCGATCTGCACCTCGGGCGGCGGGATGTAGGGCGGCGGCGGCGCCTCGAGGCGCGGCGGCGGCGGCACCACGATCTCGGGCGGCGGCGGCAGCTTTTTCACCTCCTCGACAACCTTGGTGTCGATCGGTGCACGCACCACGTCGACCACCTTCTTCGCCAGCCCCGTGACCAGTGCATAGACGATGAAGGCGTGGAACAAAAAAACAAACGAGATCCCGGCGAAATGTCGCCGCGGGTCCGCCTGCCGCTTCGAGTAATTCATGGCCGGGCCACTCCTGGACTAATCTACTACCAGTCTAGTACCAGTAATACCAATGAGTCAATTGGTATTAGGCCTGTGCTTCCCGGTCGGAAGCCGCTCACGAGTGGAGCACCGCTGACGCCCCGCCGACTCGAATACCAGTCAGATGCCAGATGGGCGACGGCTCACCAGCGGATCGATGGCGTTCCGGGTCGCAGCTGCCCGAGCAGCCGATTGACCTGGCTGAAGTGCCGACAGCCGAGAAAGGGCTCAGGCGGCCGCCGCGCCGACAGGGGCGACGGATGGTTCGCCGTCAGCACGCGGTGCTGAGGGTGCGTCAACAAGGCGCGCTGGCGCTGCTGCGCCGCAGCGCCCCACAGCAGGAACACGATCGTCTCGGGCTGGGCCGCCACGTGCCCGATCAGCGCCTCGGTGAGCCGCTCCCAGCCGCGCCCGGCGTGGCTTTGCGGTTCGCCCGCTTCGACGGTGAGCGCCGCGTTGAGCAACAACACGCCCTGGCGCGCCCAGGCACTCAGGTCGCCGCCGCACTGCGACGGCACGCCGATGTCGTCGCGCACCTCCTGCAGCATGTTGCGCAGGCTGGGGGGCAGCTTCTGGCCGGAGGCGACCGAGAACGCAAGGCCCTGCGCCTGCCCCGGGCCGTGGTACGGATCCTGGCCGAGGATGACGACGCGCACGGCCGACGGGTCGGTCAGTTCGAGCGCGCGGAAGACGTTCTTCGGATAGACGACGGCGCCTTCGCCGATGCGCCGGTCGACGAAGCGCATGAGATCGCGGCCGGCGTCGCTCGCGACAAAGGCGTCGGTGACGGCGCGCCAGGCCGGCGCAACGCGTTCGAACGCCGCCGACAGCGGTTCGCGCAGCCGGTTGTCAGCGGGCATGGCCTCGTCGGCCGCGGGCCCGTCGAACAGGCCCGGATGGTCCGCGTCCGCCGCGCGCCGCCGCTGGATTCGCGTCACGCGAACAGCTCGGCCAGCGCCGCGCCGGGGTCGGCCGCGCGCATGAAGGCTTCGCCGACGAGGAAGGCATGCACGTTCGCGTCGCGCATGCGCTGCACGTCGGCGCGGGCGAGGATGCCGCTCTCGGTGACCAGCAGCCGGTCGCTCGGCAAGCGGTCGAGCAGGCCGAGCGTGGTGTCCAGCGTCACGTCGAAGCTGCGCAGGTTGCGGTTGTTGATGCCGACCAGCGGCGTTGCCAAGCGCAGCGCGCGATCGAGCTCGGCGCCGTCGTGCACCTCGACCAGCACCGCCATGCCCAGCGCCAGCGCCTGCGCTTCCAGATCGGCCATCTGCGCGTCGTCCAGGCAGGCGGCGATCAGCAGGATGCAGTCGGCGCCCATCGCGCGCGCCTCGAACACCTGGTAGGCGTCGACCATGAAGTCCTTGCGCAGCACCGGCAGCGCACAGGCCGCGCGCGCTTGCTCGAGGTAGGCGGGGGCGCCCTGGAAGAACGGCGCATCGGTCAGCACGCTCAGCGCCGCCGCGCCGTGCCGCTCGTAGCTCACTGCAATGTCCGCCGGGACGAATCGCTCGCGCAGCACGCCCTTGCTTGGGCTCGCCTTCTTGATCTCGGCGATCACCGCGGCGCGCCCCGCGGCCATCTTGGCGCGCAGGCAGCCGAGAAAATCGCGTTGGCCGCCCAGCGACTCGGCATCGCGACGCAGCGACGCTAGGTCGCGCTTCGCCCGCGCTGCCGCGATCTCCTCGCGCTTGACCGCAACGATTCTTTGCAGGATGTCGCTCATGACGCGGCCTGCAGTTCCTTGGTGCGTTCGATGAACTGATGCATCTTCGCGAGCGCCCTGCCCGACGCGATCGCCTCGCGCGCCAGCGCCACGCCGTCGACCATCGTCTTCGCCACGTTGGCCGCATACAGCGCGACGCCGGCGTTGAGGATGACGATGTCGCGCGCCGGGCCCGGCTCGTTGTCGAGCACCGAGCGCAGCAGCGCCTTCGACTGCTCCGGCGTCTCGACCTTCAGCGCGCGGTTGCTCGCCATCGTGAGGCCGAAGTCCTCGGGATGGATCTCGTACTCCTGGATGCCGCCGTCCTTGTACTCGCCGACCATCGTCGCCGCGCCGAGCGAGACCTCGTCCATGCCGTCGCGGCCGTAGACCACCACCGCATGCTCGGCGCCCAGGCGTTGCAGCGCGCGCACCTGGATGCCGACGAGGTCGGGGTGGAACACGCCCATCAGGATGTTCGGCGCGTCGGCCGGGTTGGTCAGCGGGCCGAGGATGTTGAAGATGGTGCGCACCCCGAGCTCCTTGCGCACCGGCGCCACGTTCTTCATCGCCGGATGGTGATTCGGCGCGAACATGAAGCCGATGCCAGTGTCGGCGATGCACTGCGCGATCGCCGCTGGCGGCAGCGACAGCGTGACGCCCATCGCCTCGAGCACGTCGGCGCTGCCCGACTTGCTGGACACGCCGCGGTTGCCATGCTTGCTGACGCGCGCACCCGCGGCCGCAGCGACGAACATGCTGCAGGTCGAGATGTTGAAGGTGTGCGAGCTGTCGCCGCCGGTGCCGACGATGTCGACGAGGTGAGTCCTGTCGGCGACCTCGACCTTGGTCGAGAACTCGCGCATCACCTGTGCCGCCGCGGTGATCTCGCCGATGGTTTCCTTCTTGACGCGCAGGCCGACCAGCAGCGCGGCCATCATCACCGGCGACATCTCGCCGCCCATGATGCGGCGCACCAGCGACAGCATCTCGTCGTGGAAGATCTCGCGGTGCTCGATGGTGCGGGTCAGCGCTTCGGTGTTGGTGATGGTCATGGTGGGGGCTCCTCAAGCGGCAAAGTGCTCGCGCACGGCGGCGATGGCGCGGTCGATATCGGCGGCATCGACATCCAGGTGCGTCACGAAGCGCAGCTGGTAGATGCCGGTGGCCAGCACGCCGCGCGCCTTCAGGTGGTCCATCAGGCCGGCCGCGCGATCGCCGCGCACGTCGACGAAGACCATGTTGGTCTGCGGCGGCTCGACCTTCAATTCAGCGATGCCTTGCAGCCCGTCGGCCAGACGCTGCGCGAGCCGGTGGTCGTCGGCCAGGCGGTCGATGTGATGCTCGAGTGCGTACAGGGCCGCCCCCGCCAGCACGCCGGCCTGGCGCATCCCGCCGCCGAGCATCTTGCGCCAGCGGTGGGCGCGCTGGATGAATTCGCGCGGGCCGACGAGCGCCGAACCCACCGGCGCGCCCAGCCCCTTCGAGAAGCACACCGACACGCTGTCGAAGTGCTGGGCGATGTCGCGCGCCGGCACGCCGAGCTTGACCGCCGCGTTGAAGAGCCGCGCGCCGTCGAGGTGGGTGGCGAGACCGCGCCGGCGCGCGAGCGCGGTGGCCTCGGCCATGTACGCGAGCGGCAGCGCCTTGCCGCCCAAGGTGTTTTCCAGGCACAGCAGCCGGCTGCGCGCGAAGTGTGAATCGTCGGGCTTGATCGCCGCCTCGATGTCGGCGAGCGCCAAGCTGCCGTCGCTCTGATGCGCGATCGGCTGCGGCTGCACGCTGCCGAGCACCGCCGCGCCGCCCGCCTCCCAGCGGTAGGTGTGCGCCATCTGGCCGACGATGACCTCGTCGCCGCGCTGGCAATGCGTCATCGTCGCGACGAGGTTGCTTTGCGTGCCGCTCGGAACAAAGAGCGCCGCTTCCTTGCCCAGCAGCGCTGCGATGCGTTCCTGCAGCGTGTTGACGGTCGGGTCGTCGCCGAAGACATCGTCGCCGAGCTCGGCGCGCATCATCGCCTCGCGCATCGCGGGGGTGGGCCGGGTGACGGTGTCGCTGCGCAGGTCGACCGTTCTCATGGCTTCAGGTCCAGGAAGTTCTTCAGCATCGCGTGGCCGTGCTCGCTGAGAATGGACTCGGGGTGAAACTGCACGCCTTCGAGCGGCGTCTTCGTGCCCGCGAGTTCGCGGTGCCGCACGCCCATGATCTCGCCGTCTTCCGAGGTCGACGTGACCTCGAGCACGTCCGGCATCGTCTCGCGCTCGATCGCGAGCGAGTGGTAGCGGATCACGCTGAAGTGCTTGGGCAGCGCCGTGTAGACGCCGCGCTGATCGGTGGTGATGACGCTCGCCTTGCCATGCATCTGCTTCTGCGCGCGGATGACCTTGCCGCCGAGCGCCGCGCCGATCGCCTGGTGACCGAGGCAGACACCGAGGATCGGCAGCTTGCCGGTGAAGTGTTGGATCGCGCTGACGCAGATGCCGGCCTCGGCCGGCGAGCACGGACCCGGCGACAGCACCAGTTGCTTCGGCTTCAAGTCACTGATGCCTTCGAGCGTGATCTCGTCGTTGCGGAACACGCGAACGTCTTCGCCCAGCTCACCGAAGTACTGCACCAGGTTGAAGGTGAAGCTGTCGTAGTTGTCGATCATGAGCAGCATGTCAGGACTCCCGCCGGGCCGCCCCAAGGGAGGCCTGCGCCCCCTCGGGGGGCAGCGAACGAATGTGAGCGTGGGGGCACATCAAAATCCCTCCTCGACGAGTTCGGCCGCGCGGATCAAGGCCCGCGCCTTGGCTTCGGTTTCTTTCCATTCGAGTTCCGGCACCGAGTCGGCGACGATGCCCGCGGCCGCCTGAACGTACAGCGTCTGGTCCTTGACGATGCCGGTGCGGATCGCGATCGCCACGTCCATGTCGCCGGCAAAACTCAGGTAGCCGCAGGCGCCGCCGTAGATGCCACGCTTGACCGGCTCGAGCTCGTCGATGATTTCCATCGCGCGGATTTTCGGCGCACCGGTCAAGGTGCCGGCCGGGAAGGTGGCCTTCAGCACGTCGAGGCTGGTCATGCCGTCCTTCAACAGCCCTTCGACGTTGCTGACGATGTGCATCACATGCGAATAGCGCTCGACAACGAAGGCCTCGGTCACCTTCACGCTGCCGGTCTTGGCGATGCGGCCGATGTCGTTGCGCGCCAGGTCGATGAGCATCAGGTGCTCGGCGCGCTCCTTCGGGTCGCCGCTCAATTCCACTTCGAGCGCCTTGTCCTGCTCCGGCGTCGCGCCGCGCGGCCGCGTGCCGGCGAGCGGGCGAATCGTCACCTTGGCGCCGTCGGGCGTGTGCTCCTGGCGCACCAGGATCTCGGGCGAGGCGCCGACGATCTGGAAGTCGCCCATGTCGTAGAAATACATGTAGGGCGACGGGTTCAGCGAGCGCAACGCGCGGTACAGGCTCAGCGGCGACTCGGTGTAGCGCTTGCGCAGGCGCTGGCCGATCTGCACCTGCATCATGTCGCCGGCGGCGATGTACTCCTTGCTCTTCAGCACCGCGGCGAGGTAGTCGTCCTTGGCGAACTCGCGCTCCACGCCGTGGGCGGGGCCGCGCTTGACCGCCGGCGCGGTGACGCTGTACTTGAGCTTGTCGGCCAGCTCGGCCAGGCGCCGCTTGGCCTTGTGAAAGGCCTCGGCCTCGGCCGGGTTCGCATAGACGATCAGGTAGAGCCGCCCCGACAGGTTGTCGATGACCGCGAGCTCCTCGCATTGCAGCAGCAGGATGTCGGGGGTGTCGATGCCGCCGCTCAGTTGCGCCTTCGCGAGCTTGGGCTCGATGTAGCGCACCGCGTCGTAGCCGAAGTAGCCGGCCAGGCCGCCGCAAAAGCGCGGCAGGCCCGGGCGCAGCGCGACCTTGAAGCGCGTCTGGTATTCGGCGATGAAGTCGAGCGGGTTGCCCTCGTGCGTCTCGACGACGACACCGTCGGTGACGAGCTCGGTGCGAAAGCCGGTTGCGCGCAGCAGCGTGCGCGCCGGCAGGCCGATGAACGAATAGCGTCCGAAGCGCTCGCCGCCCACCACCGACTCGAGCAGGAAGCTCTGCTTGCCGCCGCCCGCGCCGTAGGCGAGCTTGAGGTACAGCGACAGCGGCGTTTCCAGATCGGCGAATGCTTCGGCGATCAGCGGGATGCGGTTGAAGCCTTGCGCGGCAAGGCTCTTGAATTCAAGTTCGGTGATCACGGTTCAGGCCCCTCCACAGCCCGGCGCAGACGCGAGCGGTCCACGGGGTGATGCAATCTCGGAAAAGTCCGGTGACGCGAGGGTCACCGCTGGAGCCGAAGGGCATGCTCATCGATTGAGCCGCAACCCGCGGCGAAACAAACCTGTGCGCTCAAGCGCGTGCGGACCGGCCCCGCCAGGGCCATGCTCCCCGGTCGTGAGACCCCTTGGTTTGCTTGCGCGGTGTGAACATGCGCAAAAGTGTAGCAGGGCTCGGATCGGGCTTGCGCAGTCACCTGCGCGACAAGGATCGCATGCCGATCGAGGCGCAGCCAAAACCTTCGCAGCAACAGCGGGCGCGCCCAGGGGCTGCTCCCGGTTCGTGACTTATTGAATGGACGCGCACGCTCGTGCGAAGCCACACTGCGCAGCCTTCGGGCCCACCGGCCCGCGCCACCACAGGAGATGCGTCGTGATCCGTCGCTTAGCACTGCTTGCCCTCGTCGGCGCCAGCCTCGCGCTGCCGCTGGCCGCCCGCGCCGACACCACCGAAGTCGGAGGCATCAAGTTCGAGAACAGCGTGTCGTTGGGCAATGCCCACTTGCAGCTCAACGGGGCCGGCGTGCGCTACAAGGCGGTGTTCAAGGTCTACGCCGCCGGCCTGTATCTGAACGCCAAAGCGGCCACGCCCGAGGCGGTGCTCGGCGCCAGCGGCGCGCGGCGCCTGCACATCGTGATGCTGCGCGAGATCGACGCCAACGAGCTCGGCAAGCTGTTCACCCGCGGGATGGAGCAGAACGCGTCGCGCGAGGAATTCTCCAAGGTGATCCCCGGCGTCATCAAGATGGGCGAGATCTTCTCGCAGCGCAAGAAGCTCGCCAGCGGCGATTACTTCTCGATCGACTATGTGCCGGGCATCGGCTCGATCATTGTGGTCAACGGCAAGCCGGCTTCGGAGCCGATCAAGGAGCCGGAATTCTTCAATGCGCTGATGAAGATCTGGCTCGGCAAGTCGCCTGCCGACGCGCAACTGAAGGAAGCGCTGCTCGGCCGGTCGGTCACGCCGTCGGGCAATCGCGACTCGTACAACTGAGCGGGCAGCAACACGGTGAATTTCGTTCCTTGTCCAACCGTGCTTTGGACTTGAATCGTCCCCCGCATCGACTCGACGAGTTCTTTGCAAATCAGCAGCCCGAGGCCGTGGCCTTCCACGCGGGATGCCTCAGCGCCGAGTCGCTCGAAGGGCCGGTACAAGCGGCCCATTTGCTCGTTGGTGAGTCCCGGCCCGGTGTCCTGGATCTCGATCCGCGTGTGTTCGCCCCGGGCCACGCTCAAGCGAACCCAGCCACCCTCGCGGTTGTACTTGATCGCATTGCTCAGCAGGTTCACCACCACTTGGCAGATCGCCCTGCGATCGCCCACCGTCGGCACCGGCGCATCGCCGTCGAACGCGATGCTGATGGAGCGCGCCTGGGCCTCGCGATCAACGATGTGCATGGCGTCGCGCACCGCCTCGACGACGTCGACGGGCATGCTCGTGAGCGATGCATTCACCGCCCCCGCTCGGCCCAGTTCCATCAGCATGTCCAGCACGTCGACCATGTGCCAACCGGTCTTGGCGATCTGGGCAATCCAGCGTTCCACGCTGGCCTTGTCGCTGGGGGCGCTGCGCGTCTGGATCAATTGCGCCAGTCCGACGATGGCGTTCAACGGTGTCCTGAGTTCGTGGCCGACCTTGGACACGAGCACGGACTTCGCCTGGCTGCTGGCCTCGGCCTGCTCCTTGGCCAGACGCAAGGCCCCGTCGCGACGCCAAAGTTGCGCCTTGGCTTCGACGCTTTGCGTCACATCCCGTGCGGAACCTCGATACCCCCGCAGCGAGCCGTCAGCGTGAAGCAGGGCGACAGCGCTGCGCGACACGTAGCGGGTTTGACCGTGTACCTGCTCCTCGGTCACCAGGCGAACGATGGGTTCGCCAAGGCGCAGAACGGCGTGGAAATCGCGCAGCGGCTTCTCGGGTTCGCCCAGCCCGTTGACGACCCGCCCCGCCGGTATCAACTCACCGATCGTCGGCGGCCGGATCCCGAGCGAGGAGCCGTGCACCCAGGTGTAGCGGTGCTGTTCGTCGGTCTCCCAGATCCAGTCGCCGGCTGCGCGGGCAACGTCTTCCAGCCGCTGCGTGAGGAGCATCGTCTCCTGCATCTGCGCGTGCGTCCACTCGATGCCAGCGCCGGGTGCCACGGTATCGACCCGCGGGCGATTCGCGGCACGCAGCGCATCGTCCTCATCGACCTTGATGCACATCGCTGGTCCCCTTTAGGGCCTGTTCACACCAAATGCGTGCCCGCGCCGGTGCCTGGCAGGCCGCAGGGCTAGGCGTGGGCGAGGCCGTGTGCAAGGGCCACGAAGGGGCCCCTTCGTGGCCCTCGCACACAACGAGTCCGCAACGACGCCCTGCGGCCTGCCAGGCACCGGCCCTTCGGGTGATCTCAGGAAAAGCCCGCCCTCCGCGTTGCAAATGCTCGACGTGCCAACCGGCACGTCTGCGCTTTGCGCCTTGCTGGCGGGCTTTTCCTGAGTCACGCGGGCACGCATTTGGTGTGAACAGGCCCTACAGAAGAGTCAAGTCGCGTCGCTGGTGGCCGGGGTCGAGCAACGCGCCGCGGCCTTGCAGATGTCCATGAAGTCCGCAGGCGCAAGCGCTGCGCTGCCCACCAGCACACCCGCCACAGGTTTGCGCGACAGGATCGCCTCCGCATTGCGCGGATTGACGCTGCCGCCATACAGGATGCGCACCGCGCTCGCCGACGAGCCGGCGTGGAAGGTCAGCATGTCGGCGATGAAACCGAGGGTGTGATCGATCATGCCCGGCGCCGCCGCGTCGCCGCTGCCGATGGCCCAAACCGGCTCGTAGGCGATGACGATGGACCCAAGATCGCGCCCCAGCGCGCGCACCAGCTGCAGCAACTGGCGCCTCAGCACCATCGCCGTCTGTTCGCCGTCGCGCTCCTCGGCCTTCTCGCCGACACACACGATGGGCGTCAGCCCCGCCGCCAGCGCATGCTGCACCTTGCCGACGATCTGGCCATCGGTCTCCGCGTGCCCTGCGCGGCGCTCCGAATGGCCGACGATCACATAGCGGGCGCCGAACTCGCGAATCATCCGGGCCGACACTTCGCCGGTGAAGGCCCCGTCGTCCTCCGCCGAGCAGTCCTGCGCGCCCCAGCGCAGCGGCGTGGCACCGAACGCCATCTGCGCCGCGGGCAACAGCGGATACGGCACGCACAGCGCCGCCTCGCATCCGGGCCACTCGCACGCGGCCAGGTTGGCAAACGCGCGCACTTGGGACGCCGAGCCGTTCATCTTCCAGTTGCCGATGACCAGCTTCGCCGCGCTCATGTCTGCCCCCTGCGTCCAGGGCCACGAAGGGGCCCCTTCGTGGCCCGTGCGCCGGTCCCCCCAAGGGGGAGCGAGCGCCTTGGGAGCGGCCCGGCGGCGCTCATTTGACGAACTTCCCGGCCCTCGTAAACACCGTCAGATCGACCTGCGCCGGAGCACGGCGCGCCTTGCCGTAGAACGCCCCGACGAAGCCGCCGAATTCGCGCGGCGGCAGGCTGTCGAGTGCCTCGGCCAGCTTGGCCGGCGTCACCTCGCGCGCGCGGCGCAGCGCGTCGACGAGCAAGGTGGCGCCCAGGTAGGCTTCCATGCTGGCGAACGACGCCTCGATCTTGTGACGCCCGCAGAAGGCCTGGAAGTGGCGGCCGATCGGCGACGACGAGGTCCAGGGGAACGGCACCACCTGCGTGACCGAGAGGCCCGCAGCTTGCGCCCCCAGTGTGTCCATCAACGCGTTGCCACCGACAGTGGACAGCGTGTAGAAGATGCCGGTGAAGCCGGCCTGGCGCACCGCCTCGACGAAGCGCGCACTGGCCACGTAGTCGGCGCCGAGCAGGATGGCCTGCGGCTCGCCCGCGAGCACCGACGCGACGGCGCCGGGTAGGCTGTATTTGCTGCCCTCGTGGTCGACGCTGCTGATCGAAGCGACGCTGTCGCCGCGCGCTTCGAACGACGAAATCAGCGCGTCGCGAAGCTCCCAGCCCTGCGAGTTGTATTCGGAAACCAGCGAGACGCGGCGGATGCCGATCTGATGCGTGTGCCGTGCGATGTACTCGATCTCGTCGATGTGGCCGGCGCGCAGGTTGTAGATCCAGGGCAGCGTGCCCGAGCGCAGCTCCTGCGAACCGCTGAACGCGGCGATGTAGGGCAGGCCCTCTTCCGCCGCGCCGCGGGCTCCCGCGCGGTGTGCCCCGGCGCCGACAAAACCGAACAGGGCGACGACCTGGTGCTGCGCCGCCAGCAGCTTGACGTTGACCGCCGTGCGTTCGGCGCGGTCCTCGTCGTCGAGCGTCACCAGCTCGATCTCGCGCCCGCCGATGCCGCCTTGGGCGTTGACTTCGGCGAAGACCGCGAGCGCCGCATCGCGAACCGCAACGCCGACCCGGGCGAGCGGCCCCGAGACCGGTGCAGACTGACCGAGCCGGATCGGTGAGCGATCGCTGGTACGCGCCTGCACGCCGCGCGGCAGGATCAGCGACGCCAGCAGCGAGGCTGCCGGCAGACTCAGGAGCAACGAGCGGCGCCGCATGATCGGCTTACCAGCGCAGGGCGGCGGTGTGCACCGGCGCGTCCCACAGTGTCTTCATCTCGTCGTCGAGCAGCGTGACGGTCAGCGACGCGCCGGCCATCTCGAGCGCGGTGGTGTAGTTGCCCACCAGCGAGCGCACCGGATTCAGCCCCTGTGCGCGCAGCCTCTCGGCAGCGCAGTGGTACAGCAGGTACAGCTCCATCAGCGGCGTGCCGCCGAAGCCGTTCACGTGCAATAGCACTTCGCGGCCGCTCTCGGGTTTCAGGTCGGCGAGGATCGCGCCCAGCAGGTCATCGACGATCAGCCCCGCGGGCTTGATCTTTTCGCGCCGCCGCCCGGGTTCGCCGTGAATGCCGACGCCGACCTCCATCTCGTCGGCGTCGATGTCGAAGGTGGTGCGCCCGGCCGCCGGCACGGTGCAGCTCGTGAACGCCACCCCCATCGACGCGGTCGCGGCATTGACGCGGTCGCCCACCGCCTTGCACTCGAGCAGCGCGGCGCCGGCTTCGGCCGCCGCACCGACCATCTTCTCGACCATCAGCGTGCCGGCCACGCCGCGCCGGCCGGTGGTGTGCTTGGAGTTCTCGACCGCGACGTCGTCGTTGACGAGCACCGTCGCGTTCTCGAGGTCGAGCATTTCGCTGGCGATCTGGAAGTTCATCAAATCGCCGGAGTAGTTCTTGACGATGAACAGCACGCCGCGGTCCGAATGGGTCGCCGCCGCCGCGGCCAGCATCTGGTCGGGCGTCGGCGAGGTGAACACCTGGCCCGCGCAGGCCGCGTCGAGCATGCCGCGGCCGACGAATCCGGCATGCAGCGGCTCGTGCCCCGAGCCGCCGCCCGACAACAGCGCCACCTTCTTGCTGGCCCGCTCGGCGCGGGCGACGAAGGTCGGCTCGAACTCGACCCGCAGCAAGCCGGGATGCGCCTCGACCAGCCCGGAGAGCGACTCGCGCATCACCGAGTCGATGTCGTTGATGAATTTCTTCATGCTGTCTCCTGCGAAAGGCTCTTTACTGAAGCACGGTGTCGCAGACCGCGGCGATCGCGACTTCGCAGGTCTTGCAGCCGGGGTCGATGTGGCCGAGCGCGCGCTCGCCGAGGAAGGAGGCCCGCCCCTTGCTGGCGATCATGTCCTTGGTGGCCAGCATGTTGCTGCTCGCCTCCTCCTTGAGTTGCGCGCACAGCGCGGGCAGTGGTGTGTCCTCGTCGGCCAGCTTGATCAGCAGGCGCGAAACGGGGATCAGCACGTCGAGCATCGTCTTCTCGCCGACGTCGGCCTTGCCGCGCAGCTTGATCGCCTCGACACCGCTCGCAAACGCCGCGGCGAACTGGCGCCGGTCGGGTTCCTCCGCGCCTTCGAGCGTCTTGCCCATCGCCATGAAGAAGCTGGAGATGAGCGGGCCCGACGCGCCGCCGATGGTGCCGAGCAGCTTCATGCCGATCTTGTGCAGCGCCAGCCCGGGCGGCATGCCCTTCAGGTCGGGACTCAGGGCGACGAGCACCTCGCAGCCGCGCCGCACGTTGATGAAGTGGTCGCCGTCGCCGATCGCACGGTCGAGCGACTCGATCTGCGATTCGTTGGCGAGGATGGAGCGCTGCACGGCGGCGAGCGCATCGAGGATCAGGGGGGTGTTCAAGGTCTCTCCTTGTCTCGTGATGTGGTGTGCACCAGCGGCCCGGTCAGTGAACGGAACCGGGTTGCACGTCCGGCACCGTGAACTCGCGTCCGATGACGGCTCTGGCATAGAAGTAATTGGCCCGCGCCCGCTCGCTGAGCGCGTCCAGGTCGACGTGGCCTGACGCGTCGCAGGGGAAGACATAGGCGCGACCGGGGTGGAACAGCGAGCGGAAGCGCAGCTGGTACGAGTCGTTCATGATCGGTCTCTCCTTGGGCTGCGCTCAGGCCGCCGGGAGGCGATGTCCGGACGCGTCGAAGAACAGGCAGCGCTCGGGCGGGAAGCTGAGCCGCACGCGGGCGCCGGGGACCAGCGCCTGGTCGAGCATGGTTCGTGCGCGAACCTCGACGCCCGAGCGTTCCGCCACCACGAGGTGCTTGACCAGCGAACACTCGATGACCGCGTAGGACTGCGAACCGTCGTCGGGCGCGAGCAGCACGTCCTCGGGTCGGATCGCCACGTGCGTGGCGTGCGGGTCCGCGCTGCCTGTGAACCACGCCGCCGGCAACACGTTGACGGCGGGCGACCCGAGCCGCTGCGCGACCTCGAGCGATTGCGGCTGGTCGTAGATCTCCAACGGCGTGCCGACCTGCCGGATGTGGCCATGCTCGAGGATGGCGATGCGGTCGGCAAGGGTCGTTGCCTCCACCTGGTCGTGGGTGACGTAGACCACGGTGGCGCCGCTGCTGCGCTGCAGCCGCTTGAGCTCGACGCGCAGTTCCTCGCGCAGCCCCGCGTCGAGCGACGACAGCGGCTCGTCCATCAGATAGACACGCGGCTGGCGAACCAGCGCGCGGCCGATCGCGACGCGCTGCATCTCGCCGCCCGACAGCGCGGTGGACTTGCGCTGCAGCTTGCTCTCGATGTGCAGCATCGCGGCGACCTGCTCGACGCGGCGGCGGATCTCCGGCTCGGCGATGCGGCGCATCGGCGCGCGCAGCGGGAACGCGATGTTGTCGTACACCGACAGGTGCGGGTACAGCGAGTACTGCTGGAACACGAAGGCGCAGTCGCGCAGCGCGGGTGCGGCGGCGGTCACGTCGTCGCCGTTCATCCGCAGGCAGCCGGTGTCCGGCGTTTCGAGGCCGGCGATCAGTCGCAGCGTGGTCGTCTTGCCGGCGCCGCTCGGGCCGAGCAGCACGAAGAACTCGCCGTCGGCGATGTCGAGCCGCATGTCGTCGACTGCCGTCACGTCGCCGAAGCGCTTGGTGATGCCTTGAAGGGAAATGCTAGCCATGGCGCATGCTCGGTCGGTGGGCGGTGGTGGTGACGCTGGGCACCAAGCGCTCGGTGTCGGCGTCGAAAAGCACGAGGCGGCTCTTGTCGAACGCGATGCCGACCCGGTCGCCCTCGACGGGACGCGTGGCCTTGTCCACGACGGCCTTCAGCGCGCCGGCGTCGGTCTGCAGCTCGGCGATCCAGTGCGAGCCGAAGTACTCGACTCGTTGCACCTTGCCGCCGAGCCCCTCGCCGGGCGCCAGCAGGCGCACATGCTCGGGACGCACGCCCAGCAGCGCGCGAGCGGCCGCCCCTTCGACGATCGGCACCTCAACGTGCTGGCCATCGACCTGCACCTTGGTCGCGCCAGGGGCCACGGCACCCCGCACGTCGATCAGGTTCATCGGCGGACGGCCGATGAAGCGAGCGACGAACACGCACGACGGAAAGTTGTAGATGCCGTGCGGGTCGTCGGCCTGCAGGATCTCACCCTTGTTCATCACGACGATGTGGTCCGCGAGCGCCATCGCCTCGTTCTGGTCGTGGGTCACGAACACGGTGGTGGTCTTCAGGCGCTCGTGCAGCTTTCTCAGCTCGACGCACATCAGCTCGCGGAACTCCGCGTCCAGCGTGCCCAGCGGCTCGTCCATCAGGAACGCCTTGGGCTCGCGCACGATGGCGCGGCCGAGCGCGACCCGCTGGCGGTCCCCGCCGGCCAGGCCGCCGACGCGCGAGCCGAGCAGGTGCTCGATTCGCAGGATGCCCGCGACTTCGGTGATGCGCCGGTCGATCTCGGCGCGCGGCACGCCTTCGTTGCGCAGCGGGACCTCGAGGTTGTCGCGCACGCCCATGTGCGGATAGAGCGCGAACAACTGGAACACCATGGCGATGTCGCGCTCGCGCGGCCGCAGGTAGGTGACGTCGTCACCGTCCAGCGTGATGCTGCCGGCGGTCGGGTATTCGAGCCCGGCGATCATGCGCAGCGTGGTCGTCTTGCCGCAGCCCGAGGGGCCCAGCAGCACGACGAACTTGCCGTCTTCGAGCACCAGCGAGGAGTCGTGCACCGCCGTGAAGTCGGCGAACCGCTTTTGCAGGTTCTTGATTCTGATTTCAGCCATGGTGATCAGCTCTGCGGCAACTTGCCGGCGATGGAATAGCCGATCACGCCGGCCAGCAGCACGGTGAAACCGTAGCTGTAGACGTCGATGGACCAAGGCTGCATCAGCATCACCAGGCCCAAAGCGATGAGCCCGGTGGTGCTGTGTTCCCACGGCGCGCGGCGCAGCCAGCGCGGCGTGGCGCGTTTTGTACTACTCATTTGCGGATCGCTCCGAAGGTCACGCCGCGCAGCAGGTGTTTGCGCAGCAGCACGGTGAATATCAGCACCGGCAGCAGGAACAGCGTGGTGCCGGACGCCATCGCGGGCCAGTCGAGGCCGCCCTCGCCGATGATGGTCGGGATGAACGGCGGCGAGGTCTGCGCCGTGCCGCTGGTCAAGAGCAACGCGAAGGCGTACTCGTTCCACGCGAAGATCAGGCAGAAGATCGCGGTGGTGGCGATGCCGGTGGCGGCCTGCGGCAGCACGACCTTGAGGAAGGCCTGCCAACGCGTGTAGCCGTCAACCATGGCCGCTTCTTCGTACTCGCGCGGAATCTCGTCCATGAAACCCTGGAGCAGCCAGACCGACAGCGACAGGTTCACCACCGTGTACAGCAGGATCAGGCCGAGATGAGTGTCGTTGAGCCCGACGTGGCGGAACATCAGGTAGACCGGAATGGCGATCGCGATCGGCGGCATCATCCGTGTGGATAGGATGAAGAACAGCAAGTCAGCCTTGCCCGGCACGCGAAAGCGCGAGAAGGCGTAGGCCGCGAGGGTGCCCAGCACAACCGACAACAGCGTCGAGCCGAAGCCGATCAAAAGCGAGTTCGTGTAGCGGTCGATGAAGCGCGACGGGCCGGCGAGGATCATCTGCTGGTCGCGCACCAGGCCTTCGTACCAGGTCTTGGCCGGCGGCAGCGCGGCCAGCTCATCCGCCCCGACGCGCGAGCGGGTCGTGAAGAGGTTGACGTAGCCGATCAGCGATTGCTCCGCCACCACCTTGGGTGGATAGGCGATCGCATCCTGCGGCGTGCGGAAACTCGTCATGAAGATCCACGCCAGCGGGATCAGCGAGATGACGGCATAAGCGATCACCACGATGCCGGCGAACCACTTCGATCGAGCGCTCGGCTCGAGCGGGCTGTGAGGAATGGTTTTCATCGCTGCTTGACCTTATCGAGGAAGCGCACCGCGACCAGGGACAAACCGTAGATCGAGACGAACATGATGATCGCCAGGGCCGAGGCGTAGCCGGTGCGCCATTTCTCGAAGGCCTCGCGCTTCAAGTGGATGGACGCGAGCTCGGTCACCGAGCCGGGGCCGCCGCTGGTGAGCTGGTCCACCAAGTCGAACATCTTGAAGTTTTCGATGGTGCGGAACAGCAGTGCGAGGATGATGAAGGGCATCACCATGGGTAGCGTGATGCGCCAGAACTTGGTCCACGCCGAGGCGCGGTCGATTTCGGCGGCCTCGTAGAGATAGGACGGGATCGAGCGCAGGCCGGCCAGCAGCAGCAGCATCACGTAGGGAGTCCACATCCAGGTGTCCACCAGCACGATGGCCCAGGGCGAGAGCTTCGTGTCACCGAGCATCGTGAAGATGCCGGGCCCGCCGAAGAAATTGACGATGTAGTTGAAGATGCCGTATTGAGGCTCGAAGAAGTACTTCCAGAAGGTACCGACCACCGCCGGCGCGAGCATCATCGGCAGCAGGATCGCGGTGCTCCAGAAGCTGTGCGAGCGGAACTTTCGGTTGAGCAGCAGCGCAAGGGCGAAGCCGAGCAGCAGCTGCAGCGAGATCGACCAGACCAGGAAGTGCGCAGTGGCGCGCATACTCTCCCAGATCGCTTCATTGCCCAGCACGCGCTGGTAGTTGCTGATGCCCGCCCAAACGGTTTCTGCGTTGGGCTTGTTGGCACGGAAATTCGTGAACGACAGATAGATCGTCCAGAACAGCGGGAAAATGTTAAATGCCAGTAGCAGCACGATGGTCGGGCCGACGAAGAGCCAGGCCAGCGCGCGATCCGACAGGCCTTGAGGGCCGACTAACGACTTCTGCATGGTCTTTGAATGGTCGGGAGACCGGAGGGCAACGCCCTCCGATCCCCGCGAACCCGCTGTGGGTGCTGTTTCAGACCGCGTCACCCACCGCGCGAACGCTCCTGGTTTCACTTAATCTTCCCGTCTTCCTTGAAGATCTCAGACCAGTCCTTCTCGAGCGCGTCGAGTGCGGCCTGCGGCGTGCCCTTGCCGGCGACGACGTAGTCGTGCACCCGGTTCTGCATTGCCAGCAGCAGCTGCGCGTAGGTCGGCTCAGCCCAGAAGTCCTTGACCATCTTCATCGAGTCCTGGAACACTTGGGCGTACGAGGTGCTGGTCGCGAAGCCCGGCTGATTCAGGATCGAGTTCAGGCAGGTGAAGCCGCCGCCTTCCCACCACTTCTGCTGGATGGCCGGTTGCGCGAACCACTTCATGTACTCGAGCGCCATGTCCTTCTTGTCGGAGTACTTGACGACCGAGATGCCCTGGCCACCGAGCTGCGCGTGCTGCACGGTGCCCTTCGGGATCGCGAAGAAGCCAGTCTTCTCGCCGCCCACCTGCGGGTCCTTCGAGATGCCCGGGAAGAAGGCGATGAAGTTCATCTGCATCGCGACCTGACCCGACTTGTACGAGTCGAGGTTCTCGCCCATGTAGGCGTTGGAGTGCCCCGGCGGCGTGACGGTGTCATACAGCTCCTTGTAGACAGTCAGGCCCTTCACGGCGCCAGCGCCGTTGATGAAGCCCTTCATGTCGTACGCCTTCTTCGGATTGCTGTACTCCATGCCGTAGGCGTACATCGTGTTGGTCACGCCCATCGTGATGCCTTCGGAGCCGCGCTCGGTGTAGAGCGCTGCGCCGTAGACCTTCTTGCCGTCGATCGTGCGGTTCTGGAAGAACTGGCCGACCTGCTTGAACTCGTCCCAGGTCTTGGGCGGCGCCAGGTCGCGGCCGTGCTTCTTCTTGAACTCGGCCTGCAGCTCGGGCTTCGCGAACCAGTCCTTGCGGTAGGTGAAGGCCACCGCGTCACCCATCGCCGGCAGCGCGTAGTAGTTCTTCGTGCCCTTGGGCCAGGTCGAATAGCCTTCGACGGTGGCCGGAGCGAAGTCGCTCATCTTGATGCTGTTCTTGTCGAAGAACTCATTGAGCTTGACGTAGTGGCCTTCGGTGGCGGCCGAGCCGATCCACTGGCTGTCACCGATCAGCAGGTCGCACAACTTGCCCTTGGAATTCAGCTCGTTGAGCATGCGCTGCGCGAAGTTCGGCCAGGGCACGAACTCGTACTTCATCTGAATGCCGGTCTTGGCCGTGAAGTCTTTGGACAGCTCGACCAACGCGTTGGCCGGATCCCAGGCCGCCCAACACAGCGTCAACGTCTTCTGCTGTGCCTGCGCGCCCCCGCTCATCAGCGCGGCCGTCGCGAACGCGCTCGCGGCGATGGCCACTTTGCTCTTGTTGAAGCTCATCCTCGGTCTCCTGTTCGATATAAATCGCGGCCACTCGCCGCGACGTAGGCATGGGGCTCGGCACGCGGCCGGCCTCGGCTTGGGGACACCACCCGACAGACGGTGGGCAGTGACCTTGGAGCGAAGTGTAGGCACATCATTTAATAAATCACTCAATGAAAACCCTAAATCAATCAGCGACTGGCGAACGATGTGATGTTGTGCCGCCGCCAAGCCAAAATTGCTGCGGTGCAGCACTTTCGTTTGGCTGCCCAGCGGGGCAGACTCGCGCGGCTGCGGCGCGCCGGCGCCTAGTCCGCGCTCAGCGCTGCGATGCCTGTTGCAGATACTGCGCAACCAGGTCGAGGATGGCGCGCGACTGGAAGCGGCCTGCCAGTTGGAGCAAGGTGTCGGCGAAGCCGCGGTACTCGGCGCCCAGGCTCGCGATGTGTTCGGCGCGCTCGCGGATGCGGCGCATGTTCCCGGTCCTGGCGAGCTGGTACAGGACTTCCAGTTCTTCCGCGGGCGGAGCTACCAACGGCGGCGCTGCCCCGTCGGCCGGCGCATTGCTCGCGTCGGGCAGCCACGTCAGCCCCAGCAGGGTGCCGATTTCCGCCAACAGCCGGTGCATGTCCAGCGGCTTGGGAAGGAAGGCGTTCGCACCCACCTCCAGGCCGTTTCGCTGGTCGTCCGCCGTGGCGCCGGCCGAGACGATGATGATGGGCACGCCCCGGGTCTGCGGCATGGCACGCAAGCGACGTGTCGCGTCCAGGCCGTCCATCACCGGCATGACCGCGTCCATCAGGATCAGATCAGGGCGCAGCGTCTGGGCCAGCTCCACGCCCGTCTGGCCGTTGTCGGCCGCAAACACTTCGAAGCCCAGCGGTGCCAGCAGGTCCAGCAGCGGCATGCGATTGGTGGCGTTGTCGTCCACCACCAACAGCCGGCGCCGCGCACCGGTATAGCCGGTGACGATGCGTCGCGGCGCGGCCGTCGCCACACGCGTGGCGTCGGTTTCGACGGGCAGTTCCAGGTCGAAGCGAAAGCAACTGCCCTGGCCCACGCGGCTGTCGACGTGGATGTCGCTGCCCATCAGGCCCAGCAACTGCCGGCTGATCGACAGGCCGAGCCCAGTGCCCCCGAAACGGCGCTGCACATCGGGGGCCTGCACGAACGGCTCGAAGATCGCTGCGAGCTGCTCGGGGCCGATGCCGATGCCGCTGTCCTTCACCTCGAAGCGCAAGCGCACCGTCGCGCCCGCAGGGCCCAGGGGATAGACCCGCAGTTGCACCTCGCCTGCGTCGGTGAACTTCACCGCGTTGCTCAACAGGTTCAGCAGCACCTGGCGCAAGCGCTTCTCATCGACTTGCACGATGGGCGCGAGACCCGGCGCGGTGTGCAGCGTGAGCAGCAGGTTCTTCTGGTCGGCCTTGACGCGAACGATGTCGGCGACCGCGCGCAAGAAGGCCTGGAGATCCACCGCATCGGGGTAGAGCGCCATCTTGCCGGATTCGATCGCCGCCACGTCGAGGATGTCGTTGATGAGCGTGAGCAGCAATTCGCCGCTTTGGCGGATGGTGTCGAGCCCGGCCGCGGTGCGTTCGTCGCGGCCTTCGTCGTTGAGCAGCAACTGCGCATAGCCGAGGATGGCGTTCAGCGGCGTGCGCAGCTCGTGGCTCATGTTGGCGAGGAACTGGCTCTTCGCCTCGTTCGCCGCGTCGGCGGCCTGACGCGCCCGCAACTCGGCGTCGGCGCGCTTGCGCTCGGTCAGGTCGAGAACGAAGGCGATGCCCATTTCGCGCGAGCCCTCGAGCAGCGCGCCGCCGACGAGCACGGGCGCGCGCTGGCCGTCTTTGGTGATGTACTCCTTCTCGTACTGCAAGGAGGTGCCGTTTTGCCTCAGCTCCTGAACCGCCCTTTTGTCCGCCGCCGCGTACTCCGGCGGCGTCATCGCGGCCCAATCGATGTTGCCTTCCTCCAGATCGGCGCGCGTGTACCCCGTGATCTGGAGGAAGGCGTCGTTGGCGTCCACGATGCCGCCGTCGAAGTCCCAGAAGAAGATGCCGATGATGTTGGAATCGACCAGGCGCCGCACGTGTGCCTCGCGTTCGAGCAACTCGGCTTCGGCCTGCCAGTTCTCGAGCTTGAGGTCGGCGTAGAGCTGCGCGTTTTCCAATGAGATCGCGGCCTGCGACGCCAGCAGCTCCAGCATCGCGAGCCGCTCGGGCGTGAACGCGTGCGTGATCAGATTGTTTTCCAGATACAGCAAGCCGCTCAGTTCGCCTTGGCGCAGGATTGGCAGGCACAGCACCGACTTCGGGGCGTGCTGCCTCAGATAGTCGTCGCCCGGGAAGGGGTTGGCCGCGCTCGCATCGGCGAGGACCAATTTCTCGTGGCTGCGTCGAACGTCGTTGAGGATGGACGCCGGCGCACTCGCGGCTTGCAGCGGCTGCGACCCGGACAGCAATGCCTGCACCTGCTCGCCTTCGACGCGGCCTTCGGCGGCCAACACCAGCTCGTCTTCTCGCACCAGGAACAACAGGCCCTTCTCCGCGCCGGCGCTTTCCATCACGGTGCACAACAGCGTCTTCAGCAAGTGGTCCAGCAGGATGTCGCCGGAGATGGCTTGCGAGGCCTTGAGCATCGAGAGCGCGTCGAGTTGGGCCGCGCCGTTGACCGCGGGCGTGGCCGCAATCCGCCGATGCTGCGCCTCGAGCTGCCGCACCTTGCCGTCGGCTCCCCAGCGTGCATAGCAGGCGCGCGCTTCGCCCAGATGGGCATCGGCGCTGGTGGCAAAACCACGCTCGCGGCAGAAGCGCGCGGCGAGTTCATGGGCCAGGGCTTCGTTCTGAACGAGTCCGTGGGTGTGCGCCAGTTGGATCGCCTGTTCGTAAAGGCGCATGGCTTCGAGGTCCCTGGCGTCGGCCGGCTCGACGGGCGAATCGAAACGGACGCGAATCATCTCGGCCGAGGCGAGTGCGTACCGGGTCAGGAAACGTTCCGGGCCGTTGTCGGCCAGGCGCTTGAGCCGCTGCAGCGCAACGTTCAGCACCGGCACGAGTTCCGCGCGCTGCGTTTCTGTCGCATCGGGAAAGAGCGCGATCAGGATCAGTGCGTGATAGAAGTGGTGCGTCGCCTCCAACGGGCCGGCTTGCGGCAGCGCCGCGCAGGCCGACTCCGCGGCCTCGCGCGCCGCAGCGTAGTGCCCGAACGTGAAAGCGGCGATCTCCTTCATGATCAGGCAAGCGACGATGCCGGGGCCGAACGACGCTTTGTCGATGACCGCCAGACATTCCGACTCGTCGAAGTGATCGTCGTCGAACCTCCCCGGCGCGTGCGTCAAGCCTTTCAGGTTCGCCACGAGTTGCTGCAGGAACTGGATCGTCGCCACGACCGCGTCGTTGTGGCTCTGGCGGGCGAACGCGAGGTATTTATCGGAGACCTTCAATACTTCGTCGAGCGGACAGCCCCGATCCAGGACCTGCAAGCTGTGGTTCATCGCCTGCAGCGGCTCGCAGATATCGTGCGACCCGAGCGCGAATGGCGTGATCGCTGCGCGCTGCGCCCATTGCGCCCGGCATTGCTCGAGATCGAAGTGCACACCGCGCGCGCTCTGGTAGCGATCCTCGGGCATCTTGGCGAGCAAGCGCATCACCACGTCGTTGACGGCAGACGGCAACTCGGGCGCCAGCTCCTGCAGCGGCCGCGGCAGTCGCTCGAGCGGATCGGTGGCGTGGAAGGGTAATTCGCCGGTAAAGATGCGGTAGAGCGTGACACCCAGCGCGTAGAGGTCGGCCCGCTCGTCAATGTCGCGGTTCACGCGCCCGGTCTGCTCGGGCGAGAAATACGCCCAGTCGCCTTCGACTGCATTGCCCTGCGCCTCCAACAGCATTTCGCGGGCTTGACGCGTCGCCAGGCGGCAGTCGACCAGACGCACGGCGGCGTTGTGCGTCGCGACAAAGATGTTGGTCGGCCGAACGTCTTGGTGCACCACGCCCGCCGCGTGCAGACCGGCGAGTGTGTTGGCGAGCGCGCTGGCAATACCCAATCCGGTTTGAAGATTCAGCTTGCCCGTGTCGAGCATGCCTTCGAGGGAGCGGCCCTCGAAGTCTTCGAGGACCATCGCCGAGCGGCCCTGATCCCAGACGAGGGCCAAGGGCTTGACGATCCCCGGGACGTCGAGCGTGCGCAGCAACTCGTATTCCTGACGGAAGTGCGCAAGCTGTGCCGGCGCGGCGTTTTCGGGTTGCAGCAGCTTCACGAGCACGAAGGCGTCGTCGCCCAGGCGCCGCGCACGACGAATCTGCCATGCAGGTGTGGTGCATGGCTCATCGACTGCCTCAAACCCCGCAATCACCATTGCCATTCACCGATCCAGTGAAGGCCTCGCGGATACGACGGACGGATGCGGATACGCGGGGCCCCGCTTGCCCCTCTCATCGGGCGGATTCTAGATGACCCAGCTGCCTGCACCTGCGTACGGGGCATCGCTAGGAACTTCGGGCCAGGGCATTGTGGCCACTACGTAGACGTAGCCCCTTGGCCGCGCGGCGCGATTCGGCGACACTGTGATGGATTTAGTTTCTGGCTGCTTTCCAGTCGTCCCCCCATGTCCAACTCGGTCACCATCACCCAGATCGCCGAGACCGCCGGCGTCAGCACCGCCACGGTGGACCGTGTGCTGAACAGCCGCCCCGGCGTGAACCCAACGACCGTGCGCAAAGTGCGCGAGGCCATGGCAACCCTCGGCGGCGGTGCCCCGATTCGCGGTCGCCCGCGCTCGACGTCGAACTACCGGTTCGCCTTCGTGCTGCCGGCCGCCCGGCTGGGCTTCTTCGATCTGGTCGACCGGGTCGTGGCGCAGACGGCCGGCGAGTTCCGGCACCAGCACATCACCGAGGTGACGCACCGGCTGCCGGTGGCCGATGCCAACGTCTTCGCGGCCGAGCTGGCGAAGCTGTCGGATATGGATGGCGTGGCGCTGCTGGCGCCCGACGTGCCGCCGGCCAAGCTCGCGATCAATGAGCTGGTGCGTGCCGGCGTGCACGTGGTGACGCTGTTCTCCGACGTGCCCGGCTCAATGCGCGAGACCGCCATCGGCGCCGACAACCGCGCCGCGGGCCGCACGGCCGGCTTGCTGCTGGGCCGCTCGCTGCCGCGCGACGCGCCGGCCCTTTGCGCGCTGATGTCGCCGGCCACCCGCTATGCCGCCGAGATCGACCGCCGGATCGGCTTCCAGCAGGTGCTGGAGGAACGCTTTCCCAACGCCCGCCCGCTGCGCCTGTTTGAGCTGCCCGAGTCGGAGAACGAGGCCTACGAATATGCACGCACGGTGCTCGCCCCCGACGCGACCGGCGGTCGCCTCGACGCGCTCTACAACGTCGGCCCGTGCAGCTTCGGCATCGCCCGCGCCCTGGCCGAACACGGCTACGGCCACGACCTGGTATTCGCCGCCCACGACCTGCTCGAAGTGCATCGCTCGATGCTGCTTTCGGGCGCGCTCAGCTATCTGCTGCACCAGGACGTGCAGTACGCCGTGACGGCGGCCAGCCGCGTGCTGCGGGCCCTGTGCGACGGCGTGCGCGGTGCGCTGGCAATCAACAACCCGCGCATCGAGATCATCACCGCCGAAAATCTCGCGTAATCTATGGTGACAACGGGCGATGCAGCGCACCACAATCCGACAAAGGATGGTTTTGCGCGATGAAGAAGTTCATCAACTCGATCGATGATCTGGTGCAAGACAGTGTCGCCGGCTTGGTCATGGCCCACGAGGACCTGCTCGCGCTGAACGAAACGCCCTTGTTCGTCTGTCGACGCACCCCCAAACAAGCTCGCGTGGCGCTGATGTCGGGCGGTGGCTCGGGTCATGAGCCGCTGCACACGGGCTACGTCGGTTTCGGCATGCTAGACGCCGCGTGCCCAGGCCAGGTGTTCACCGCACCGACACCCGACCAGATCGTCGCCGCCGCGGAGCACGTCGAAGCCGGCCAGGGCGTCTTGATGATCGTGAAGAACTATGGCGGCGACTGCGCGAGCTTCCAGGTCGCGCGCGACATGCTCGAGATGGAGCTCGCCACCGTGTTGGTCAACGACGACGTGGCGGTCGAGCAGTCCACCCACACGACCGGGCGGCGCGGCGTCGCCGGCGCGCTGGTCGTCGAGAAGATGGTCGGGGCGGCGGCCGAGGCGGGCGCCGACCTCTACGAGTGCAAGGCGCTCGGCGTGCGCGTCAACGCCAATACCGCGTCGATGGGCGTTGCGCTGACGAGCTGCATCGTGCCCGATGCGGACGCCCCCACCTTCGACATCGACCCGTCGGAGATGGAGGTCGGCGTGGGCATCCACGGCGAGCCGGGCCGCTACCGGCGATCGCTGATGCCGGCGGACGACATCGTCGCGCTGCTGCTCGATCCGATCCTCAAGGACCTGGCCCTCGCCGCGGGCCGCTCGGTGCTGCTGCACGTCAACGGCTTCGGCGGTACACCGCTGATCGAATTGCACCTGCTCAACAGAATCGCGACGCAGCGGTTGCGCGCCGAGGGCCTGCAGGTCAAGCGCTGGCTGGTCGGCAATCACACGACCGCGCTCGAGATGGCCGGCGCGTCGCTCACGTTGACGGCGCTCGACGACGAGCTCACCGCGCTGTGGGACGCACCGGTGACGACGCCGTCATTGCGCTGGTGAGGCGTCCAGCGCCGGGCCGCTCCCAAGCGGACGCACGCCCCTCGGGGGCAGGAGCGAAGCGACTGGGGGGCTAACGTTCTTCGGCTTCGAGCCGGAACTGCGCGATCGCGTCGACCAGCGCCGCGGCCTGCCCCTTCAGGCTTTCCGCTGCCGCGGCCGACTGCTCGACGAGCGCGGCGTTCTGTTGCGTCATGCGGTCCAGCGTGGCCACCGATTCGTTGATGTGCCCGAGCCCGTCGGACTGCTCCCGGGTGCTGGCGGTGATCGTCCCCAGCGTCGCGTTGACGTGTCGCACGCCAGCGAGGATTTCCTGTACGCGTGCGCTGGCCGCATCGGCCAGGAGCGATCCGCCCTGAACCTCTTCGACGCTGCCGGCGATCAGCTCCTTGATCTCCTTCGCCGCTGACGCCGAGCGCTGGGCCAGGCTGCGCACTTCAGCCGCCACCACAGCGAAGCCGCGCCCGCTGTCGCCGGCCCGTGCCGCCTCCACCGCGGCGTTCAGGGCCAGGATGTTGGTCTGGAACGCGATGGTGTCGATCACCCCGGTGATCTCTGCGATGCGCTTGCTGCTTGCGGAAATGCTGCCCATCTTTTGCACCACATCGCGCATCGCCGCGCCGCCGCGTTCGGCCGCTTCGGAGGCGCTGCATGCCAGGCCGTCTGCCGTGTGCGTTGCGTCCGCCGCCTGGCGCACGTTGCCATGCACCTGTTCCATCGCCGAGGTGGTTTGCTGCAGGCGGGCAGCGGTTTCCTCGGTGCGCCGGCTCAGGTCCTGGTTGCCGCAGGCGATCTCCGAAGACGCCAGCGAGATCGCGTCGGCCGATGCGCGCACAGCCCCCAGCATCTCGACGAAGCGCAGCCGCATGCGCTCGACGCCGCTCATCATGCTGCCGATTTCGTCGCCGCGCCCGCTCGGCACCGGTATCGACAGGTCGCCGTTGGCCACCCGATCCAGAGACTGCGTCAGCAACTGCAGCGGCTTGCCGACCCAGCGGCGGATCAGCAGGTACTGGCCGGCGCACAAGGCCAGTGCTGCCACGCCGAACATCGCGAGAAACGGCGCGAGCGTGGCCCATTGCTCCTGCATCGCTTCGCTGCTCGAGACTTCGCCCACCACGATCCAACCAGTCCCCGCGCTGGGTCGTGCGACCGCGAAGCGGTCGGTGGCCGACGGCCGCAGCACCGGGCGAAGTCCGCTCAACTCGGTGCCGGGTGTGCTCGAGCGCAACGCAGCCAGCAGTTCCGGTCCGGCGCCGGCGACGTCGGCCAGCGTGCGACCGCGCAGCGCCGGCGGCAGCATCAGCGTGGCCTGCTGCGCATCGCCTCCGCGCGGGTCGAGCACGTAGACGCCGCCGCTGTCGAAGAACCGGGCACCCGCCACCATTTGTTCGAGCGAGCGGTCGAACTCCGTCAGGTCGAACGCGACAAACAACGCGCCCACCACCTGGTCCTGCAGGTCGCGCACCGGCTGCAGCCTCGTGATGAAGGAGCGGCCGTACAGGCTCGCGCGCCCAACATAGGGCTGGCCGCGCAACAGTCCGGCGTACGCCGGGTGCGTAGCGTCCACCAGCATGCCCATCGCACGTTCGCCCTTGTCGTTCTTCACGGAAGTGCTCACTGCAACGAAGGTTTTGCCGCGCTTCATCAACACCGCCGCGGAGCCCCCTGTGAATTCGGTGAACTTGTCGCAGGGGTTGTGGTACTCGTTGAGAGCGATGCCGAGCTGCATGATCTTGCCGTTCGCTTCATCGAGCGCGAAGTTCTTGCCGAACTGGTCGCCGAACACTTTGAAGAATCGTTCGACCAGCAATTTGGCCGTCTGGTCGTAGGCATCCACCGCCTGCGCGACGGCTTCGACCTTCGCGTCGACCCAGGACACGGTGCGCTCCTGCGCACGCTTGCTGAGCATGACGGTCATGACGGCGCAGATACAGGCCAGAACGGCCAGCAGGAACGCGCCGCCGAACAGCGTGATCCTTCGTGCCACGCTTGCGCGGGGGTTGTCAAGCAAGTTCGTGCCCATGGGCATCTCCTGTTGCACGGCAGCGACAAAGGACACCATGTCCGGGCCGCCTTCGCAGCAAGTATCGGATTGATGGCATTTTTCTTTAGTTGATGCTTGCAGATTGATTTATTATCATGATGTCGCGCTAACACATTGATGCAAAACAGTTGGTTCGTTCGTCTGTGTTTGCGACTCTGTACGTAACTCAATCAATCCGGAGACATTTCTGATGAAAAAGCATGTATTGGCGGCAGCTGCTGCCCTGGTTTGCTCGGCGACCGGCGCGTGGGCCCAGTCGTCGGTGACGGTCTTTGGCTTCCTGGAGGCCCAAGTGGGTCGCCAGACGGGGCAAGCGCCGGGCACGAACATGTTCGACATGGGCGGCAGCCGCCTCGGCTTCAAGGGCGACGAAGATCTGGGCGGCGGCATGAAGGCCTCGTTCTATCTCGAACACCGCTTTAACCCGCAAGACGGCGCACTTGCCAATCCGGACGTGTTCTGGAAGGGCGGCTCGTGGGTCGGCCTGAGCGGCGAGGGCCTCGGCTCGGTGAAGCTCGGCCGCTGGTGGTCGCAGTCTTTCCTGAAGGCACAGTACGCAGCCGACCCGTTCGGCATGGGTACCTTGGGCGAAGGCGCCTACCCGACGGTGGGCTGCGGTCCGGCGTTCACGAGTATTGCGGGAACCCCTGCTTCCGCTTGCCTCGGCGCTTTCTGGGTCAACAACTCCGTCAGCTATGAGAACTCGTTCGGCCCCGTCAGCTTCGGCGCTCAATATTCCGTCAACGCGACGCCGGTTACTCTCGCCACCCCCTTGTCCGATGGTAAGCACCCAGCCAACTTCGGCGTGAGCTACGCTGCTGGCCCCTTGTACGTTGGTGCGGGCTACGAGACCTCCAACGACGGGAGCAAGGACCAGCATTGGGCGTCCTTGGCCGCGAACTATGACTTCGGCGCCGTCAAGCTCTACGCTGGCTACGGATCCGGTCAGGACGCTCTGAAGTTCAAGCGCAAGAACGTGATCGTCGGCTTCAGCGCACCGGTTGGTCCTGGCGCCATCATTGCGTCCTACGACGTGCAAAATCAAGACGACGTTACGGGAACCAGCGTGCGGGTGGAACAACTCCTGTCGGTGGGCTACAAGTACAACCTGTCCAAGCGCACCAATATCTTCGCGGTCGTCGCGAACGACAGCAAGGCGCCGACCGGCACCAACAAGTCGGGCTACGCGCTGGGCGTCTTCCACAGCTTCTGAGCGTGATTGACGCTGTCGATGAGAGAGCCGGCAGCGTCATTCCAATGCAGATCCCCTCAGCGGCGGCTGCGTTGGGTTTTGGTGCTGCGTGCGCAAGCACGCAGCACCCCTTTTGGACTTTCGGTGATCGACGTCTCGTCGGTCTCTCGTAGCGGCGGCTAGCTCTCGGCTAGCTCTCGCCCATCACGCACATGCGCAGCAGGCCCAGGGCCTGTTCACGCTGACGCGCCGCGCGCCAGCTCTGCACGCATCGCTGCGATCACCGCCTTGTAATCGGGCTTTCCGAAGATCGCACTGCCAGCGACGAAGGTGTCGGCGCCGGATTGCGCCACCTCGCGAATGTTCTCGACCTTGATGCCGCCATCGACCTCGAGCCGGATGTCGCGGCCGCTCGCGTCGATGATCCGCCGCGCCTGCGCCAGCTTGTTCAGCGCCGACGGAATGAAGCTCTGCCCGCCAAAGCCCGGGTTGACGCTCATGACGAGCACCAGGTCGACCTTGTCGATCACCCACTCGAGCACATCGAGCGGCGTGGCCGGGTTGAACACCAGCCCGGCCTGGCAGCCCTCGGCCTTGATCAGCTGCAGCGTGCGGTCCACATGCGCCGATGCATCGGGGTGAAAGCTCACCAGGTCGGCGCCCGCCTTGCAGAATGCCTGCGCCAGCGCGTCGACCGGCTGCACCATCAGGTGCACGTCGATCGGTACCTTGCGACCGTCGACTTGCACCGCGTGCTTGCGCAGCGCTTCGCAGACCATCGGCCCGAAGGTCAGGTTGGGCACGTAGTGGTTGTCCATCACGTCGAAATGGATCCAGTCGGCGCCGGCCGCGATGACGCTTTTCACCTCGTCGCCGAGGCGGGCGAAGTCCGCGGACAGGATGCTCGGAGCGATGCGATAGGTCGGTGTCATGCGGGGATTCTAGAAGCCTGCCTAGAATGACCCGAATGGCCAAACCCGAATTCACTTGCAGCGTCGCCGTGCGGCCCTTGCCCGAGCAGTCGCAGACCGATGCCGGCCTTTACGCCTTCGCCTACACGGTGACGATACGCAACACCGGCGACGTGACCGCCCAGTTGATCGCGCGCCACTGGATCATCGCCGACGCCAGCGGCCACACCGAGGAAGTGCGCGGCCTCGCGGTGGTCGGCCACCAGCCGCTGCTGAAGCCCGGCGAGCAATTCGAATACACCAGCTGGACGCGCATCCGCGCGCCCAACGGCACGATGCGGGGCACCTTCTTCTGCATGACCGAGGACGCGCGATCCTTCGACGCGCCGGTACCGGAGTTCGGCCTCACGGTCGCGGCGACGCTGCACTGACGCATCTAAGGCGCGGCGTCGTCGCTGCCTTGCCGTTCGCCGCGCTTGCGGCCGGAGAACATCGTCCACCACACGATCAACACCAGCAACGCGAGTGCGCCCGCGGCTTCCAGCAGAATCACCCACATGTTGAACGTCGTCCGAAGCGCTTGGGTTGCGGCGATTCTAGGCGTGCTCGCCGGCTGCGCCGAGGTTCCACGCGAGATACCCCCGCCACCTAACGAGCCGGCGGCGCCTCGCGTTGCGCCGAGCGGCGCGCCGGCCCCGGCGGGGCCGTCGATGCTGCGCGCGCACTCGCGCTGGGTCGCGGCCGACTGGGCTGACTTGCCCGGCTGGGACGCCGACCGGACCGCCGAACTGTGGCCGGCCTTGCGGCGCAGTTGCGAGCGCGCGGCGAGCGAGTGGCTGCGGGTCTGCGCCGACGCGCGTAAAGCAGTCCCACCCTCCGACGCCGCCGCGCGCGCCTGGTTGCAGCAGCGGCTGCAACCGTTTCGCGTCGAATCGCGCGACGGCGTGGCCGAGGGCCTCGCCACCGGCTACTTCGAGCCGCTGGTCGCCGCGAGCCGCACCCGCCGCGGCGCGTTCCAGGTGCCGCTGTACACGCTGCCGGCGGACCTCGCCGCGCGCCGGCCCTACTGGACGCGCCACCAGGTGGATACGCTGCCGGCGGCACAGCAAAGCCTGCGCGGGCTCGAACTGGCCTACCTCGCCGACCCGCTGGACGCGCTGATCCTGCACATCCAGGGCTCGGGCCGCATGCAGCTCAGCGACAGCGAGGGCCGCAGCAAGCTGGTGCGCGCGGCCTACGCCGGCCACAACGACCACCCCTACAAATCGGTCGGCCGCTGGCTCGTCGAACAGGGCGAACTCAAGCCCGACCAGGCCTCGTGGCCGGCGATCAAGGCCTGGGCGCAGATGAACCCGAAGCGCGTCAACGAGCTGCTGTGGAGCAATCCGCGGGTCGTCTTCTTTCGCGAGGAATCGCTGCCCGATCCGACGCTCGGTCCGCGCGGCGCGCAAGGCGTGGCGCTGACCCCCGGCCGCTCGATCGCGGTCGACGCGCAAAGCATTCCCTATGGCACCCCGGTCTGGCTCGACACCACCGAGCCGCTGGCGACCACGCCGCTGCGTCGCCTGGTGATGGCGCAGGACACCGGCAGCGCGATCACGGGCGCGGTGCGCGCCGACTACTTCTGGGGCTGGGGCGAGCAGGCCGAGCAGCAGGCCGGCCGCATGAAGCAGCCGCTGCGGATGTGGGCGCTGTGGCCGCGGTCGTAGACGAAGGGCAACCCGTGCACGACCACACCGCGATCGACCCGGGCCGCAGCATCGACTGGGGCCTGACCTCGAACGACTATGCCGAGCACCGGCCCGGTCCGCCGCAGCGGCTGTACGACATGCTCGCGCTGCTCGGCGTGGGCCTGCCCGGGCAGAGATTGCTCGACATCGGCACCGGCACCGGTCTCGTCGCACGCGAGTTCGCGCGGCGCGGCGCGATCGTCGCGGGCACCGACATCGCCGCCGGGCAGATCGTCGCGGCGCGCGAAGCAGCGCGGCGCGAGGGCCTCGCGATCGACTTCCAGGTCGCACCGGCCGAGGCCTGCCCGCACCCCGACGCGAGCTTCGACGCGGTGAGCGCGAGCCAGTGCTGGATGTACTTCGACCTCGATCGCACCTGCGCCGAACTGAAGCGCGTGCTGAAGCCCGACGGCCTGCTCGTCACGACACATTTCAGTTGGTTGCCGCAGGCCGATGCGTTGGCGCACGCCAGCGAGCAACTGGTGCTGGCGTTCAACCCGGCGTGGCGCGGCGCGAACTGGTCGGGCGACGTGCCGAGCGTACCGGTCTGGTCGGTCGGCCGCGCTGAGGTGGCCGGCATGTTCTGGTTCGACGCCGCCGTGCCGTTCACCCGCGACAGCTGGCGCGGCCGCATGCGCGCCTGCCGCGGCGTCGGCGCGACGCTCAGTGCCGCCGAAGTTGAGGCCTTCGATGCCGAACATGCCCGCTTGCTCGAGCGCATCGCACCGCCGCGGTTCAGCGTGCTGCATCGCATCGACGCGCATCTGCTGCGCTTGCGCTAGCTGGGTTTCGTAGGGTGGGCTTCAGCCCACGCGTTTCTGTTGCTCGCGCGCGGGACGCGTGGGCTGAAGCCCACCCTACGCCCACCCTTCTACGCCTTTTCTGCCGCCTCGGCCGCCAGCGCCGCGGCGCGCAGGCGCGGCCACAACAGGTTGAGCGCAAGGCCGCCCATCACCAGTCCGGCGGCGAGCAGCTTCCACGGCGGCAGCGGTTCGCCCAGCAGCAACGCCGACGCGCCCATGCCGAACACCGGCACCAGCAAGGCCATCGGCGTGATCGTCGCCGCCGGGTGGCGCGCCAGCAGCCAGCCCCAGGCCGCGAAGCCGAACAAGGTGTTGCCCACGCTTTGCCACAGCACTGCGGCCCAGGCCGCGAGGTCGGCGCGCTGCACGCCATGAACGATTGCCGGCCAGCCTTCGACGACCAGCGACAACGCGAACAGCGGCGGCACCGCGAACGCGCTGGACCAGACCACATAGGCGAGCATGTTCGCCGCGCCGGCGCGCCGGCCGACGATGTTGGCACCGGCCCAGCCCAGCGCGGCGACGAGCACCAGCCCGACGCCCAGCGGCGTGGTCATGCCGTCGGTGTGGCTGCCGATGATCGCGATGCCGCCGACGGCCAGCGCGAGCGCCAGCCACTGGAACGCCTGCACGCGCTCGCCGCTGATGCGCATCGCCAGCGCGATCGTGAAGAACACCTGCGTCTGCACCACCAGCGACGCGAGCCCCGGCGAGATGTGGCCGTTCATCGCGAGGTAGAGGAAGCCGAACTGGCCGACGCCGAGCAGCACGCCATAGGCCGCGAGGTTGCGCCACGGCACCGCCGGGCGCGGCAGGAAGAACACCGCCGGCAGCAACGCCAGCGCGAAGCGCAGCGTCGCGAACAGCAGCGGGGGCAGGTGCAGCAGCGCGACCTTGATGACGACGAAATTGGTGCCCCAGACGGTGACCACGACGAGGGCGAGCAGCAGGTGGCGCAGCGGCACGGTCGAGCTCAATGCAGCACCACCCGATTGCGCCCGCCCGCTTTCGCCGCATACAGGGCCTGGTCGGCGCGCGCGATGGTGTCGGCGAGCGACTCGCCGGCGCGGTGCTCGGTGACGCCGGCCGACAAGGTCACGTTCAGCGTCACGCCGTCGGCGCGCGCCCGCATCGCCTCGCATCGCTCGCGCAGTCGCTCGACGCCGAGCTTCGCGAGCGGCCCGCGGGCGTCGGACATCAGCAGCAGGAACTCCTCGCCGCCCCAGCGCGACATCACGTCGGAAATGCGAATCGCCGCCAGCGCCTCGCGCGCGAAGGCGCGCAGCACCTCGTCGCCCACCGGATGGCCGTGGCTGTCGTTGATCTGCTTGAAGTGGTCGAGGTCGATCACCGCAACGCAAAACGCATGGCCCGATCGCATGCAGCGCTGGTGCTCGAGCTGCATCACTTCCTGCATGTGGCGGCGGTTCACGAGGCCGGTCAGCTCGTCGCGCGTGGCCAGGTCCTGGATGCGCTCGAGCGCGTTCGACAAGTCGATCTTCTGCCGTCGCAGGCGTTCGCGCAGCCGGCTCAACTGGCCGGCGAGCGTCGATACCACCCCCAGCATCGCGCCGACCATCAGGAAGTGGCCGAACTCGATCTTCGGCTCGTAGACCGCCGGCTTCAGCAGCGCCATCGTCACCATCGTCGCGCCGACCAGCAGCACCGCGAGCAGCGCCAGCCGGTGCACCGTGCGCGGCGCCAGCGAGTACATGCCGAACATCAGGATGATCATCAGGATCGGGATCACCGCACCGCGGCCGGCACCGGCGATCGCATAGGCCGCCACCGAACCGATGAAGGCCACGCACATCTGCGGCACCGTCAGCGAGGGGTCGGCGTAGCGCAAGCTGTGGCCGCTGCGAATGACGCCGTAGAAGCCGCCGAATGCAAGCAGCATGCAGGCCGACCACAGCTGCACCGGCAGTGGGGACGTGATGCCGACCCAGGCGAGGTAGTTCAGCGCGAGCGCGCTGACGGCCATCAGGAACCAGGCGATGGAGGTTTGCGCCACCCGAATCCGCTGATGCGCGTCGCTTCCCAGCCACCAGGCGGACAGACGCGGCAAGGGCTTGGAATCCATGTGGCGCGCAGCGTATCAAACCGGCCGCAAATGCGCGAGCGGCAACGCGGCCCCGGCTTTCACTTCGCCGAGCGAAAAGCTGGTGTGCAGGTCCTTGACGTTGGGCAGATTCAGCAGCACCTCGAGCGAGAACTTGGAGAACGCATCGAGGTCGGTGGCCATCACCTGCAGCTCGAAGGTACCGGCGCCCGAGATGTAGTGGCAGGAGATCACCTCGGGGACGTCGCGAATCGCGTCTTCGAGCGCGCGCGTGTCGGCCGCGGTGTTGCGCTCCGCATCGACGCGCACGAAGGCGAGCACCCCGAGACCGATCTTGCGCCGGTCGATCTCGGCGCGGTAGCCGGTGATGAAGCCCTGCTCTTCGAGCCACTTCACGCGCCGCCAGGTCGGCGCGGCCGACAGCCCGATGCGCGACGCGAGCTCGGTGTTCGACAGCCGCGCGTCGCGCTGCAGCTCGCCGAGGATTGCGATGTCGTAGCGGTCGAGCGCCGCGCCGTGCGGTTCGCTCGCGTCGCTGGGCTCCGGGGTTTTCCCAGGACTCGCCGGCTTGAGCTTCATTTGCTATCCACATCGATCATTGAAGCAAGATTATTGCTGAAGCCCATTGTTTTCCGGCAAAGAAAGAAAGGACTTCAGGCGGCCAAAACCCTAAACTGGCTCGCTTAACCCGCCCCCGCCCCCTGGAGCCGCCGCCCATGAACGCACCCCTTCCCGAGTCGATTCGCAAGGCGCTGGAAAGCGTCACGCTGGACGACAAGTACGGCCTCGAAAACGGACGCGCCTTCATGAGCGGCGTGCAAGCCCTCGTGCGGCTGCCGATGCTGCAGCGCAAGCGCGATGCCTTCGTCGGTCTGAACACCGCCGGCTTCGTCAGCGGCTACCGCGGTTCGCCGCTGGGCGGCTACGACCAGGCGCTGTGGCAGGCGAAGAAGCACCTCGCGGCGCAGAACATCGTGTTCCAACCCGGCGTCAACGAGGAGCTCGCGGCCACCGCGGTGTGGGGCACGCAGCAGCTCGACCTCTATCCGCAGACCAACAAGTTCGACGGCGTGTTCGGCATCTGGTACGGCAAGGGCCCGGGGGTGGACCGCTGCTCCGACGTGTTCAAGCACGCCAACATGGCGGGCACCGCGAAGCACGGCGGCGTGATCGCGATCGCCGGCGACGACCACATCGCCAAAAGCAGCACCGCGGCGCACCAGAGCGACCACATCTTCAAGGCCTGCGGCCTGCCGGTGTTCTTTCCGTCGAGCGTGCAGGACATCCTCGACATGGGCCTGCATGCGTTCGCGATGAGCCGCTTCGCCGGCGTCTGGTCGGGCATGAAGACGATCCAGGAAATCGTCGAGTCGTCGAGCAGCGTGTTCGTCGACCCCGACCGCGTCGACATCGTGCTGCCCGAAGACTTCACGATGCCCGACGGCGGCCTGCACATCCGCTGGCCCGACGCGCCGCTCGAACAGGAAGCGCGATTGATGGACCACAAGTGGTACGCGGCGCTCGCCTACGTGCGCGCGAACAAGCTGAACCACAACGTGATCGAGGGACCGAACGATCGCTTCGGCATCATCGCGAGCGGCAAGGCCTACAACGACACGCGCCAGGCGCTGATCGACCTCGGACTCGACGACGACAGCTGCCGGCGCTTCGGCATCCGGCTGCACAAGGTCAACGTCGTGTGGCCGCTCGAAGCGACCATCACGCGCGCCTTTGCGCAGGGGCTGCAAGAGATCCTGGTGGTCGAGGAAAAGCGCCAGGTCATCGAATACCAGCTGAAGGAAGAGCTCTACAACTGGCGGCCCGACGTGCGCCCGAACGTGGTCGGCAAGTTCGACGAAGCCGAGGGCGACGCGAGCGGTGGCGAATGGTCGCGCCCGAACCCGAGCGAGAACTGGCTGCTGCGCCCGCAGGCCGACCTGACGCCGGCGATCATCGCGAAGGCGATCGCCAAGCGCCTGAAGAAGCTCGGCCTCGACGCCGACACCGCCGCGCGGATGGACGCGCGCGTGGCGATCATCGAAGCCAAGGAACGCAGCCTCGAGGTGATGACGGTCAAAGGCTCTGAAGCAGCCGTGGGCGAGCGCACGCCGTGGTTTTGCAGCGGCTGCCCGCACAACACCAGCACCAAGGTGCCCGAAGGCTCGCGCGCGGTCGCCGGCATCGGCTGCCATTACATGGCGGTGTGGATGGATCGCAGCACGGTGACCTTCAGCCAGATGGGCGGCGAGGGCGTGTCGTGGGTCGGCCAGTCGGCGTTCACGACCGACAAGCACATCTTCGCCAACCTCGGCGACGGCACCTACTTCCACTCCGGCCTGCTCGCGGTGCGCCAAAGCATCGCCGCCGGCGTGAACATCACCTACAAGCTCCTCTTCAACGACGCGGTGGCGATGACCGGCGGCCAGCCGGTCGACGGCACCCTGCGCGTGCCCGAGATCACGCGCGAGCTCGAGGCCGAAGGCGCGAAGAGGATCGTCGTCGTGACCGACGAGCCCGAGAAATACAACGGCGCGCCGATCCGCCTTGCGCCCGGCGTCACGGTGCACCATCGCGACGAACTCGACGCGATCCAGAAGCAGCTGCGCGAGATCGAGGGCACGACCGTCATCGTCTACGACCAGACCTGCGCCACCGAGAAGCGCCGCCGCCGCAAGCGCGGCACGATGGTCGAGCCGGCCAAGCGCGTGGTCATCAACGAGCTGGTCTGCGAAGGCTGTGGCGACTGTTCGGTAAAGAGCAACTGCCTGTCGGTCGAGCCGGTCGAGACCGAGTTCGGCCGCAAGCGCCGCATCAACCAGAACAGCTGCAACAAGGACTACTCCTGCGTCAACGGCTTCTGCCCGAGCTTCGTCACCGTCGAAGGCGGGCAGTTGAAGAGCGCGAAGAAAGCCACCGCGGGGCGTCCGAATCCGTTCGCGCTGCCGGCCATTCCCGAGCCGATGCTGCCGGTGGCGGAGACGGCGTGGGGCATCGTCGTCGCCGGCGTCGGCGGCACCGGCGTCATCACCATCGGCCAGTTGCTCGGCATGGCGGCGCACCTCGAGGGCAAGGGCATCGTCACGCAGGACGCGGCGGGCCTGGCGCAAAAGGGCGGCGCGACCTGGAGCCACATCCAGATCGCCAATCGAATGGACGCGATCCACACCACCAAGGTCGGCACGGCCGAAGCGGACCTGGTGATCGGCTGCGACCCGATCGTCACCGCCAACAAGAGCACGCTCGCCGTCATCCGCGAAGGGCGCAGCTTCGTCGCGCTGAACACCCACGGCGCGCCGACCGCGGCCTTCGTCCACAACCCGAACTGGCAGTTCCCCGCCGGCAACTGCGAGAGCGCGATCGCCGCGGCCGCCGGCGCGGCGCACATCGGCGCGTTCGATGCCGACGAACTGGCGGTGCAACTGGTCGGCGACTCGCTCTACACCAACCCGCTGATGCTCGGCTACGCCTGGCAAAAGGGCCGCGTGCCGCTGAGCCACGCGGCGCTGATGCGGGCGATCGAGCTCAACGGCGTGCAGGTCGAAAACAACAAGGCGGCCTTCGAATGGGGCCGCCGCGCCGCACACGACCTGGCCTCGGTGCAAGCGCTGCTGAAGCCGGCGCAGGTGGTCGAGTTCGTCAGGAAGACGAACAAGCTCGACGATCTGATCGCCCAGCGGGTCGACTTCCTCACCGGCTACCAGAACGCCGCGTATGCGGCGCAGTACCGCAGCTTCGTCGAGAAGGTGCGCGCGGCGGAGGCGCCGCTCGCGAGCAGCAAGCTCAGCGATGCGGTCGCGCGCTACCTGTTCAAGCTGATGGCCTACAAGGACGAGTACGAGGTCGCGCGGCTGCACACCGACAAGAGCTTCCACGCGAAGATCGCCGCGCAGTTCGAAGGCGACTACAAGCTGCACTACCACCTGGCGCCGCCGCTGATCGCGAAGAAGAACGAGCAGGGCGAACTCGTCAAGCGGCCATTCGGCCCGTGGATGCTCACCGCGTTTCGCGTGCTTGCCAAGCTCAAGGGGCTGCGCGGCACCGCGTTCGACATCTTCGGCAAGACCGAAGAGCGCCGGACCGAACGCGCGCTGATCAGCGAGTACCGCGCGGCGATCGAAGAATTGCTCGCCGGACTGAACGCGAACAATCTCGCGCTCGCCGTCGACATCGCGCGCATCCCGGAAGACATCCGTGGCTACGGCCATGTGAAGGAGCGGCACCTCGTGTCGGCGCGCGCGAAGTGGGCGACGCTGATGACGCAATGGCGCGGCGCCGCCGGTGCGCGACAAGCAGCTTGAGCGAGGCCCGGAAAACGGAGGCACTGCATGAAGCCCTTCACCGCGACCACGGCTGTGTTGTTGGCGTTGATCGCGCTGCTCCAGCTGGCCCGCTTCATCTTGGGCTGGGAGGTGACCGTCAACGGCGTGTCGGTGCCGGTGTGGGCGAGCGGGATCGCGTTCCTGATCGCGGGCGGACTCGCCACGATGCTGTGGCGTGAATCGCGCCATTGAGCGTCGCGGGCTGCGCTCGGGCCCTGATTGATCGCGCCGCGCTGTGCCTCGCATCGGCCTCATCTCGGACACGCATGGCCTGCTGCGGCCCGCGGCCAAGGCGTTCCTGCGCGGCAGTGACCGCATCGTGCACGCCGGCGACATCGGGAATGCCGCGATCCTGGAGGAGCTGGCCGCGCTGGCACCAGTCACCGCGGTCCGAGGCAACAACGACAAGGGCCCCTGGTCGGAGTCCTTGGCCGACACCGCGGTGCTGCAGGTCGGGCAGGTATTCATCTACGCGCTGCACGATCTCGCAAGCCTGGCCATCGATCCGGTCGCGGCGGGCTTTCAGGTCGTGGTGTCGGGCCATTCGCATCGACCAGCGCTGCTGCGCCGGGGCGGCGTGCTCTACATCAACCCGGGCAGCGCCGGCCCGCGCCGTTTTCGGCTGCCGGTCGGGGTGGCGGAGCTCGTCATCGAAGGCCGGCTCGTCACGGCCAAGTTCGCCGAACTCGACCGTCAAGGTTCAGAATAGCCCGCGCATCCTCCGCATAAACCGAAGAGGAGACTCCCCATGAAGCGAATCCTCATCATCGCGATGCTGGTGCTGGCCGCATGTTCCGCGGCGCTCGCGCAGGCCAAGGGCCGGAGCGACACGCCCAGCGTCGAAAAACAGCTGATGAAGCTCGAACAGAATCTGGTCGACGCCCTGGTGCGCGGCGACACCGCGCTGTGGGAGCGCTCGCTGGCGGACAGCTTCGTCTTCACCGCGCCCGATGGCGGCACGCAGGACAAGACGCAGGTCCTGGCCGACGTCAAGACCGGCGTGCTGAAGATGGAATCGTCGAGGAACGACGACATGAAGGTGCGCGTCTACGGCCATTCGGCGGTCGTGACCTACCGCAGCACCGACAAGGGCAGCTACGGCGGCAGGGACATCAGCGGCCAGTACCGCTGGACCGACGTTTTCGTCAAGCGCAACGGTCGCTGGCAACTCGTGTCCACGCAAGGCACGCCGCTCACCGCGAAGTGAACCGGGCGGCGGCAGCCGCAAGGAGGCCATCATGGCGCTGTATGTCGTACGGCATCACCACGCAGCCGAGCAGTGTCCCGCGCAGGACCCCGCGATGGGAGCCATGCTGTTGAATCACCTGAGCCGCCCCAACGTGAGGCAGCACGGGATCGAGATCCTGGGCGAGGCTGTCGTGCAAGGCGAGCACACCCTGTACTTCATCGTCGAAGCGCGCGACGAGGGCCGCCTGCGCGAATTCATGCAGCCGTTCCAGTCGGCCGGTACGCTGGACATCTACCCCGCCTCGACCTGTGCCCGCGTGGTGGCGAGCGGCGGCTGCGCCGCGAGCCTGCCGGTGAGCGAGCTCGTGCCGGCGCTCGATCCCGCAACGGCGTGTCAGCAGGCGATCGACGCCGGTCTGGTGGTGCATCGCGCGCATCCGCTCAATTGCGAGACCTCGATCCCGGCGCTGCTCGGCGGCGTGGTCATGCCCAACGCCCACTTCTACGTCCGCAATCACTTCCAGATCCCCGCGCTCGACCCCGCCACGTTCCGACTCACGGTGGGCGGCCTCGTGGAGCGGCCGCTGAGCCTGAGCTTGCGTGACCTGCACAACATGCGCTCGCAGGCGCTCGTCGTCACCCTCGAGTGCGCCGGCAATGGCCGCACCTTGTTCGAGCCACCGATCGACGGCGAGAAATGGGACCTGGGCGCTGTCAGCACGGCGGAGTGGAGCGGCGTGCCGCTGGCCGAAGTTCTCGACCGAGCCGGCGTGCGCTCGAGCGCACGGGAGGTGCTGTTTCGGGGCGCGGACGGCGGAACCTTGGCCGGCCACCCGGGACCGGTGCGTTTCGAGCGCAGTCTGCCGCTCGATCAAGCCCGCGATGCCGAGGGGCTGCTCGCCTACGCGATGAACGGCGAGGCGCTGCCCATTCAGCACGGCCATCCGCTGCGTCTCGTGGTTCCGGACTGGTACGCCGTGGCATCGGTCAAATGGCTGACCGACATCGAGCTCATCGACCGGCCGTTCTCCGGACCCTATCAGACCGACAAGTACTGGTATGAATGGGAGCGCGACAGGCAAGTGGTGCGCGAGCCGGTCGCGCTGCAGCGCGTGCGGGCCTTGATCACCGAGCCGGCGCCCGATCAGGAAGCGCGCTGCGGTGAACTGGCGATCCGCGGGGTGGCCTGGTCCGGCGCCGGTCCGATCGCACGCGTGGACGTGAGCGTCGGCGGCGGCGACTGGCAGGAAGCACGGCTCGTCGGCGAGCGCAAGCGCCACAGCTGGCAGTGGTGGGAACTGATCACCCGCGTCCAGGCGCCGGGGATCGTCACCCTGCGCGCCCGCGCCACAGACCTGGCCGGCCGGTCGCAGCCCGAGCACGCCGAGTGGAACCGCCTGGGCTACGGCAACAACGCGATCCAGCAGCTGCAGGTTCGGGTCGCCTGAGCCTGTCGAAGGCGCCGATCATCCTGAGCCCGTCGAAGGAGCAAGCCTACAGCACCGCGCTCTCGACCAGTGCCGTCGCGGCGGCGATGTCGGGCGCCATCAGGCGGTCCGCGTGCATGAACGGCACCTCTTCGCGCAGCCGCGCATGCAGGGCCTCGATCGGCGGCGACGAGCGCAGTGGCCGATGGAACTGAAGCGCCTGCGCCGCCGCCAGCCATTCGATGGCGACGATGCCGGCCGTGTTGTCGAGCATCGCGTGCAGGCGGCGCGCGGCGAAGGTGGCCATCGAGACATGGTCCTCCTGGTTCGCCGAGGTCGGCAGCGAGTCGACGCTGGCCGGATGCGCGAGCGACTTGTTCTCCGACGCGAGCGCGGCGGCCGTCACCTGCGCAATCATGAAGCCCGAGTTCAGCCCGCCGTGCTCGACCAGGAACGCCGGCAGGCCCGACAGCGTCGGGTCCATCAGCATCGCGGTGCGCCGCTCCGACAACGCGCCGATCTCGGCGATGGCGAGCGCCAGGTTGTCGGCGGCGAAGGCCACCGGCTCGGCGTGGAAGTTGCCGCCCGACAGTGCCTCCAGCGTGTCGGCGAAGACGAGTGGGTTGTCGGACACGCCGTTCGCTTCGGCAAGCAGGATGTTCCAGGCATGCGTCATCTGGTCGAGGCAGGCGCCCATCACCTGCGGCTGGCAGCGCAGGCAGTACGGGTCCTGCACCTTCTCGCAATGCAGGTGCGACTGGCGCAGCGGGCTCGCGTGCAGCCACTCGCGGTAACGCGCCGCCACTTCGCGCTGGCCGCGCTGGCCGCGCACGGCATGGATGCGGTCATCGAACGGCGTGTCGGAGCCCTTGGCCGCATCGACCGTCATCGCGCCGACCGCGACCGCCGCGTCGAAGATGCGCTGCAATCGTTGCGCGGCGTGGATCGCGAGCGCGGTCGAGCACTGCGTGCCGTTGAGCAGCGCGAGCCCCTCCTTCGGGCCGAGCTGCAGCGGCGCGACGCCGGCGCGCTTCAGGCCGTCGAGCGCGGACACGCGCTGTCCGTCGACCCAGGCCTCGCCGATGCCGATCAGCACGCCGCTCAAATGGGCCAGCGGCGCGAGGTCGCCCGACGCGCCCACCGAGCCCTTCTCCGGCACCACCGGCAGCACGTCGGCGTTCAAGAGCGCGAGCAGCGCGTCGATCACCTCAGCGCGCACGCCCGACACGCCGTGAGCGAGGCTCGCCGCCTTCATCAGCAGCATCAAGCGCACCACCGGCGCGGCCAGCGGCTGGCCGACCCCTGCGCTGTGCGACATCACCAGGTTCTTCTGCAGCTGCGCCAGCTGGTCGTCGGCGATGCGTGTTTGTGCGAGCTTGCCGAAACCGGTATTGATGCCATAAACGGGCTCGTGGCGCGCCACCAGCTCACGCACCGCACGCACGCTCGCCTCGATGCGCTCGCGCGCCGCAGCGGCCAGCGTGAAGCGCTCGCCGCCGAGGCTGGCGTGTTGCAGCGCTTGCGCGTCCAGTTGTCCCGGCGTGATGAGATGCTGCATGATGGAAGCCCCAAGTGGTCTAGACAACTCTAGCATGCAGAATCACCGAATGACCGCACGCCGCAAACGCTCCCTGCCCTACGAAACCGTCAAGAACTCGATCCACCAGCGCATCGCCGAAGGCGGCTGGCAGCCCGGCGTGCGCCTGCCGTCCGAACGCGAGCTGGTGCAGCAGTTCGGCTGCGCCCGCATGACCGTGCACCGCGCGCTGCGCGAGCTCGAGGCCGAAGGGCTGATCGAACGCCGCCAGGGCTCGGGCTCGTATGTGGCCGAGCTGCACCCGATCTCCAACCTGCTGCAGGTGCGCGACATCCACGACGAGATCGCCGAGCGCGGGCACCTGCACACGACCCGCGTCTGCGGCGTGACGCGCGAGCGCTCGACCGCCGAAGTGGCCGCCGCGATGCGGCTGCGCAAGGGCACGGCGGTGTTTCGCTGCCAGCTGGTGCACCTGGAAAACGGCGTGCCGATCCAGTTCGAGGACCGGCATGTGAACCCGGCTCTGGCGCCCGACCTGTTGCGGCAAGACTTCACCCAGGTCACGCCCTCGCATGTGCTGTTCGAGCACGCGCCGCTCACCGAGGCCGAGCAGGTCATCGAGGCGGTGCTCGCCACGCCGGCGCAGGCGCGGCTGCTCGACGTGCCCGCCGGCAGCGCGCTGCTGATGGTGTCACGCCGCACGGTGTCGCAAGGCCAGGTGGCATCGATCGCGCGGCTCTACCACCCAGGGTCGCGCTACCGCCTGATCGGACAGTTTTCGGTGCCAGGACAAGAGGGCAAGTTGGCGTCGTAGGACAATCGCAGCTCGCTTCGCAACGAGCCGCCATGTCCCTGCCCGCCTCCACCGTCACCGCCCACGACCTCAGCGACGCCGAGTTCGCCGAACTCGACGACCTGCTCGCCGCCACGCCCGAACCGCTGGAGCCCTGCGATGCGGTGATGCTCGACGGTTTTCTGTGCGGCGTGCTGGTACAACCGGTCCTGATCGAGCCCGCCGCCTGGCTGCCGCATGTGTTCGACTTCGAGGGCCAGCCGCTGCCCGACGACGTCGACGCGCGGTGGCTCGCGCGCACCGAGTCGCTGATCCTGCGCCGCCATGCCGCGCTCAACCGCGCGATGGTCGAGGACGGCTGGTTTGACCCGCTGATCCTCGAGTTCGACGACGAACATCCGATGCAGCCACCGGCCGACGGCGGCCCGGACCCGATGGCCGGTCTCAGTCCGATCTCGCAGGCGCTGATGCCGTGGGTGGCCGGCTTCCAGCACGCCACGCTGTGCTTTCCCGACCTGGCCGAGCTGCCCGACGACGCGGTGATGAGCGCGCTCGCCCGCCTGTACCGCCACCTGCCGGCCGAGACCGACGAAGAGCGCGAGGTGGTTGCCACGCTCGAGCGCGAACACCCGCTGGCCACGCTCGACGAAGCGATCGAGGAACTGGTCGTGACCGTCGCCGACCTGTCGGACCTGACCCGCGACGCGCGCTACAAGGTCGACACCGTCAAGCGCGACACGCCCAAGGTCGGGCGCAACGAGCCCTGCCCTTGCGGCAGCGGGAAGAAGTACAAGCACTGCCACGGCGCGTGAAGCTTCAGATCCTGTCCGACCTGCACCTCGAGACCGAGGCGTTCGAGCCCGAACCGGCGCCCGGCGCCGAGCTGCTGGTGCTGGTGGGCGATGTCGACAGCACGTGGGCCGGCCTGGAGCGCTTTCGTGGCTGGCCGGTGCCGGTGCTCTACATCGCCGGCAACCATGAGTTCGACGGCCGCGAACTGTCGCAGGCCTGGCCCGCACTGCGCGAGCGTTGCGAGCAGCTGGGCTTGACGATGCTCGAACGCGAGACGCGGGTGCTGACGGACGCACAGGGACGACGCATCCGCTTCGTCGCGACGATCCGCTGGAGCGACCTGGCGCTCTTCGGCCCGCTGTCGAGCGCCGCGCAGCGCGAACGCGTGCTGCGCTCTGCCGAGTACTTCATGCGGGTGATGCGCTCGACCCGCAACGGCGTGCCGTTCGACGCGGCCGGCGTGCGCGAGGAAGCGCTCGCCTGCCGGGCCTGGCTCGCCGCCGAGCTGGCGCAAACGACGCAGGACTGGGACACGACGGTGGCCATCACCCACTACGCGCCGAGCCTGCGCAGCGCCGATCCGCGCTACGGTTCGCAACCGGGCACCGCGAGCTTCTGCAATGCGGACGATGACTTGTTGGCGGGGGCGGCGCTGTGGATCCACGGGCACTTGCATGCGCGCCAGGACTACCGCGTCACGCACCCCGATGGAAGGTCGACGCGCGTGGTCTGCAATGCGCGCGGCCATGCGCGCAAAGGCGAGGCCGAGGGCTTCGACGGCACGCTGACCGTCGACGCGTGAGTCGCGGCTCAGATCACCGAGCGGCCGTTCAAGCGGTCGGTGGCCGGCAGCGGCCCTTCGAAATCGAATCGCTGCGGCTCGATTTCGGGCGGCGCGGCGTCCGCCGGCGGCGCCAGACTGGCATCGAGCCCGAAGGCGGTGCCCATGTCGGCGTAATCGTCCTCGGTCGCCGGGGCCGGCTTGTGCAAGCCCATGGACGACCACCACGGATGACTTGGAACTTTGTTCATTGCAGACCCCTCGCAACGCACCTTGATCATGGCAGTGTGGGCGCGACTGCGCGCGCTTGATGCGCGGAAATGACACGCTGTTTGCGTGCAGTTCGTTACGTTCGCCGGGGCTGCGCTGTAACCGAAGAGTCAGCCGCGCAGCACGCCGGCGCGCCCCGACTCGACGCGAAAGCTCGCCTGCGACGACAGCCGCGCCCCGGCGGGCACCGGAAACGGCGCCGCGCGGAATTCGCAGCTCGCCGCGGCCGGCGTGATCTCGAGCAGCGCGTAGCCGCGCTCGTCGCTGCGGCCATGGACGATGTCGGGGTTGGCAGCAACCAGCATCGCCGTCATCGCCTCCGACAAGCCACGGCTGGTGATCGAGCTGCAGACGAACTCGCTCGCGACGACGGGCGAGCGCTCGTCGTTGGCCTGCAGGCGCAGGTTCGCCGCCACGTGGCGGTGCACATCACCACCCAGGCACAGCACGTCGCTGACCTGCGGCTCGGCAATGGCGCGCAGCAGACGCTGGCGCGCCGCCGGGTAGCCGTCCCAGCCGTCGGTGAAGATGCGCCGCCCGAGTGGGGCGTCGATGCCGCTGTCGCTGATCTGCGTGCCCTGGCCGAGCAGTTTCCAGCGCCGCGAGCTGTTCGCCAGGCCCTGCGCCAGCCAGCGCTCCTGCTCGGCGCCGAACATGCTGCGCCGCTCGTCGCCGAGCTCGTCGCATTGTGCGAGCACGCGGCCCCCGGCGCCGCGCGCATCCGAGCAGGGCTGGACGCCGCGGTACTGGCGATTGTCGAGCGTCCACAGCTCGGCCAGCCGGCCCCATTCGTAGCGGTCGTGGACGCGCATCGCCGGTCCGACCGGCGCCCTGCGCGGCGAGACCGGCATGTGCTCGAAATAGGCCTTGTAGGCCGCGGCGCGGCGGCGCAGGAACGCCTCGACGCCCCCGTCGCTCGGCGAGCGGTCGTTGGCGTAGTCGTTCTCGACCTCGTGGTCGTCCCAGGTCACGACCCAGGGGTGGGCCGCGTGGGCGGCCCGCAGGTCGGCATCGAGCTTGTAGGTGGCGTGGCGCGCGCGGTAGGCCTGCAGCGTCATCGGCACGCCGGCCTCGTGGGGACGAATCCGGTAGCGCGGGTTGCTCGACTCGTAGACGTAATCGCCGACGAAGAGCACGAGGTCGAGCTCGCGCTCGGCGATCTCGCGGTGCACCGCGAACATGCCTTGCTCGTAGTGCTGGCAGGAGGCAAGCGCCAGACGCAGCCGGCCGACCTCGGCGTCGGCCGCCGGCGCGCTGCGGGTGCGCCCGAGCGGGCTCACCGCTTCGCCGGCGATGAAGCGGTAGAAGAACGGCGTGGCGCTCGGCAGGCCGTCGACCTCGACGTGCACGCTGTGCGCATGCTGCGGCAAGGCCAGCACCTCGCCGCGGCGCACGCCGGTGGAGAAGCGTTCGTCCTCGGCGAGTTCCCAGCGAACATTCACGGGCGCGTCGGGCATTCCGCCGCCCACCTCATGCGGATGCGGCGCGAGCCGAGTCCAGATCACCACCGAGTCGGGCCGCGGCATGCCGCTCGCCACGCCCAGCGTGAACGGGTCGTGGCCGAGCGGCAGCGGCTGGGTCGCGGCGCCCGCGGCCTGGCGCAAGGCCGGTGCGGCGAACAGGCTGCCCAGCGCCAGCACGGCGGCTCGGCGACTCAGGTCGTGCAGGAATTGGCGGCGATTGCGCATGGAGCGCCATTGTCATCGACGCGGCGACGGTTGCGCCGCGTTGCATTTGTGTCGCGCCATCCCTATTTCGGTGGATGGCAATCCGCCCGCTTGCACTCTATGTTTCGCTGAAGCCGTGTCGAATCAGCTTCCCCGACACGCGGAGTTGGAAATGACCTTGAACTCGCTGCGCGCCCTGACCTGGGGCACCGTGGCCGGCGCGGTGTTGAGCGCCCTGTTGCTCGCCGCCGGCGAAAGTGGGCTGCCCGATTGGAGCCGGCTGCGGCGCGGCGACGCGGCGTCGGCCAGTGCCCTGCCGGGCGATCCGACCGGCGCCACGCTCGGGCGCAAGTCGACCCCCGTGCCGGCGGCAGGCTCAAGGGGCCCGCGCGGCGAACGCGCCGGCCGTTGATTCACTGCGCGCTGACGTAGCGGTTGCCGGCCGCCTTGTAGCGCTCGACGGCCTTCTTCAGGTCGGTGTATTCATCGCACGACAGCGTGCACAGCTTGTCGAGTGCGGCCAGGCGCTTTTCGGCGCTCGCGAGATCGCCCTTGATCAGAGACAGCTCGCCCGAATACTCCAGCGCGCCGCGGTGCTTGGGGTCGATGCGCAGCGCCTCGGTGTAGTACTTCTCGGCGCCGGCCAGGTCGGGCGTCTTTGCCTTGCGCAGGCTGTAGCCCATCAAGTTGTTCCAGTCGGCGCTGCCGCTGTCGTTGACGCGCTTGAGCTCGTCGATGGCGGCACGCCACTGCTTGGCGGCGATCTGCTGGCGCGCGGTGGCCAGCGTGTCTTCGGCCGGCGCGCCGGTGTCGGCGGCGAAAGCGGAATGCAGGGCCAGCGCCAAGGTGGCGGCGGTCAGGGCTCGGGTGAACGGGGTCTTCATGAATTGCTCCTCGGGTTGGGCAGACACCGTCATCGATGTCCTGGCTGCACTTACGGGAGCGTGCGCGCGACGGACGCAGCCTCGCGCCTCCAGGGGCTCGCGCCGTAACGAGGCACCTGCGCAGTTGTGCAGTGAAGGCGCGAGGTGAGCCGCCTGCGCTGCACACTTGCAGAGGTGCTTCGCTCCGGCGGCTCACCACAGCTTCACGCAAAATCCCGCGAGCACGAACTCGCCGCTCGGTGCGTCGCCCGGCTTGGCCGGTGCGGATTCGATGCTCACGCCCAAACGCGGCACGTTGAAGAAGAGCTTCTCGGAGCTGGCGGGCAGCACGACGGTGACCGAGCCCTTGGGCGGCAGCGGCGGCATCACGGCCACCGCAACCGGCGCGCCGTTGGCGGGCAGTGCCCACAGCTGCGCCACCTTGCCCTCCGGCACGGTGACCGGCTGCAGGATCTTCACCGTCAGCTGCTTGCCGTGGCGGCGCGAACTGGCGAGCAGCGTCGGCTTGCCCGCCGCGTCGGTCAGCAGGCCGACATAGCTCGCAGGCAAGCCGTCGCCCGCCGGCTCGAGGCCGACCCAGGCCGGCTGCAGCCGCAGCACCAGCACGCACAGCAGCACCCCGGCCAGTGCGCCGCCGAGGGTGCGCCCCGACAGCAGGTTCCACAGCCATTGCCAGCGCCCGGTCGCCGCCGCGGCCGAGGGGAACAGGCGCTGCTCCAGCCCCGCCCAGACGGTCTCGCGCGGCTGCAGCGCCGGCACGCCGGCGGCGAGCACGCTGAAGCGTTCCTGCCAGACTGTGACGGCGCGCAGCGCGGCGGGTGCCTGGTCCAGCACGCGCTCGAAGCGGCGCCGCGCCGGGCCGGCCAGCGTACCCAGCGCGTATTCGCGCGCCAGCCGGTCGAGCCGCTCGGGCAAGAGGTAGTTCACGCGGCGACTCCGGCAGCTTCGAGACAGGCTTTGAGCTTGTCGAGCCCGCGCCGCACCCAGGCCTTGGCCGTGCCCAGCGGGGCGCCCAGTGCCTCGGCGATGTCGGTGTGCACCATGCCGCGGTAGTAGGCGAGCGCGAGCGCCTGCCGCTGCACCGGGCTCAGCTGGCTCATGCAGCCGTCGAGCTTCACCTTGGTGAGGCTGTCGTCGAGCAGGCGCTGCGGTTCGAGCGCGGCGTCGGCGGCGACGTCCATCGCCTCGTCGTCGAGCGCCACCGTCGACGCGCGCTCGGTCTTGCCCGAGCGCAGCGCGTCGATCGCCTTGTTGCGCACGATGTTGATCAGCCAGGTCATGGGCGTGGCCATGGCGGCGTTGTAGCCACTGGCGCTGTGCCAGACATTCATGAAAGCTTCCTGCAGCACCTCTTCGGCGCGGTCCCGATTGCTCAATATACGGAACGCGACGCCCAAAAGATGCGCACAGGTCGCGCGATACAGCCGTTCGAAGGCGGCGCGGTCGCGCAGCGCGACTCGCGACAACAGTTGCGGAAGGTCTTCGGCGGCGGCGGACATGGCGCGAGAGTATGCCGGTATCCGCACCCGGCTTGCCATAGGAACCTACAATCGCGGCCCCTCGCAAAATCCGATCGCCATGTACTGCGCCATCGACTTCGGCACCTCCAACTCGGCGATCGCCGTCCCGGCTGGCGCGGCCGGGATGCACCTGGTCGAGCTCGAACCGGGCCACCGCACCATGCCCACCGCGGTGTTCTATTTCGTCGACGGGCCGCAGACGAACGGCCCGCCGCGCGCGTTCGGCCGCGCCGCAGTGGCGGCCTATGTCGACGGCATCGACGGCCGGCTGATGCGCTCGATGAAGAGCATCCTCGGCTCCAGCCTGGTCGAGCAGACCACCGACGTGGGCGGCGGGCGCGGCGAGAAATACCTCGACATCATCGCGGGCTACCTGCGCCACCTGAAGACGCTGGCCGAGGCGCGCGCGGCCGCGCCGATTCGCCACGCCGTCATCGGCCGGCCGGTGTTCTTCGTCGACGACGACCCGCAGCGCGATGCGCAGGCCCAGGCGGCGCTCGCGTCGGCCGCGCGCAGCGTCGGCTTCGACGAGGTGCAGTTCCAGTACGAACCGATCGCCGCGGCCTTCGACCACGAACGCAGCGTGCAGCGCGAAGAGATCGTGCTGGTGGCCGACATCGGCGGCGGCACCTCCGACTTCTCCGTCGTGCGCGTCGGCCCGCAACGCGCCGAGCGGCTCGAGCGCAAGGACGACATCCTCGCCAACCACGGCGTGCACATCGCCGGCACCGATTTCGACCGCCGCGTCGAACTGGCGCAGATGCTGCCCGAGTTCGGCTACGGCGCCTACGGGCCGAGCCTCAACGGCGCGCCGCCGCGCGAGGTGCCGAGCGCGGTCTACTTCGACCTCGCGACCTGGCACTTGATCAACACCGTCTACAACCCGCAGCGCGTCGTCGAATTGCGCCAGATGCGCGGCTTCTACGCCGAGCCGCTGCACCACCAGCGCTTGATGACGGTCGTGACCGAGCGCCTCGGCCACGAACTGGCCGCGCGCGCCGAGCAGGCCAAGATCGACGTGGCCGACGGCGGCACCACCGACATCGACCTCGGCCATGTCGAGCGGGATCTGCGCGTGGTGCTCAGCGAGCGGTCCGCGCTCGAGGCGATCGAGGCCGACATCGAGCGCATCGTGGCCGCCGCTCGCGCGACGGCTCGCCAAGCCGGCTTGACGGCGCAGGGCATCGACGCGCTGTACTTCACCGGCGGCTCGACCGGGCTGCGCTTGCTCGCCGAGCGGATCGCCGCCGCGTTTCCGGGTGCACGCACGGTGCGCGGCGACCGCTTCGCCAGCGTCGCGAGCGGGCTCGCCCTGCACGCCCAGCGCCGCTTCGGCGCGAGATAGCGCTCAGCGCCGACGCGGCTGCCGCCGCGGCGCCGGTTTCGCGCCGGGCGTCGCTGCGATCGGGCGCGCCACGTCGGCCAGCAGCAAGGTTGCCCGCACCAGGCCTTCGACCGCTTCGGTCATGTCGGTGGGCGGCTCGAGCGAGTCGATCTCTTCGAGCAGGTCGTCGGCGTCTTCGAGGTCATCGGGGTCGAGGTGGCGGTACAGCAGCGCGAGCGGCTCGGTCAGCGCCTGCGCGTCGAGCCGCATCAGCGCGGGGAAAAACTCGAGCGCGGTGGCAAAGCCGGCGACCCAGGGATAGACCGCGTCCAGCGACGGCGGCTCGAGCTCGAACACCCAGGGGTCGAACCAGCGGCGCCGGGCAATCGCGTCGTCGAGCTCGGCGTGACGGCGCCGCGCGAGCGCGTGCAGCCGCGTCGCATCGAAGCCCATCGGCAGCGGCCGCGCGTCGGCGTCGGTGACATGGGGCAGCCAGCGGCTGTCGGGCACGCGCTGCGGTTGCACCAGCACGCCGCACAAAAAGCCGTCGAGCATGCTCGCATCCAAGGGTTCGAGCGGCGCCGGCACGCGGTCGAGCAGGCTTTGCAGTTCGTCGAGCTCGCGTTCGCCGAGCGGCGCCACGGCGGGCGAATGCGCTGCGTGAAAACCCGCGGGACGAGGACGTGGAGGGGCGGACATGGCGAGATTGTCGCGCGCGTGACAAGCCGGCGATGTTCCTGCCACAAATCGTTGCAACGGCTCTCCCTCGTATTGGGGATAGGCGCACATCGGGGCGGCCCCTACAGTCGCGCAATCGCTGTCACACGGGGCCTTTCGAGGCCACGCGATCCAGAGGTCCCAACACCCGACCGACAACAACAAGCCAGCACAGGGTGACAGACCAGCAACCGTCCCAACGACGTCCTTTATTTGAGGACTTGACACAGCCCACCTGCCAACGCAGGTGGGCTTTTTTTTTGACGCGGGTCTCCAGCTTGCCGGTCCCCGCCCGCGGCCACACAATCGCTGCAACCCATTGCTTGCGCCACCAGGCAACGAACTGAGCCTCACACTTCGAAGCCGCCGGCCAATTGCGCGCGCAGGTGCTCGACCAGCACCTGCACCGCGCGCGGCGCGGTCGGGCTCCAGGGGCGGATCGCGTAGATCGCGTCGCCAAAGAAGCCCACCGGCCGCCAGCGCGGCAGCACTTCGCGCAATCGGCCGGCGCGCAGCGCCGCGGCCGCGCTGAAGTCAGGCAGCTGGGCGATGCCCAGACCCGCCAGCACCGCGTCGCGCAGCAGCTCGGAATTGTTCGCGCGCAACGGCCCCTCGACCTGCACGCTCACCCGCTCGGGCTCGCGCGCCTTGCGCGCCGCCGCCTGCTCGAACTGCCAGACGCCCGGCCCGGCGCGCAGGTAGGCGAGGCAATCGTGGCTCGCGAGCGCGGCCGGATGGGCCGGCGTGCCGCGCCGGCGCAGGTAGCCGGCGCTCGCGACCAGCAGGGTGCGCGAGTCGCAGAGCTTCCACGCGACATGGTTGTCGGGCGGCGCGCTGGTGTGGCGGATCGCCAGATCGAAGCCCTCGTGCGCCAGGTTGGCGAGCCGGTCCGACAGCTCGAGCTCGATGCGCACGTCGGGGTAGGCGCGGAAGAAGCTTTCGAGCGTCGGCGCGATCTGCTGGCGGCCGAGCGCGACCGGCGCCGTCACGCGGACCCGCCCGCGCGGCTGGCCGGCCAGGTCACGCACGCCGGCGACGCTGCGCGCGATGTGGGCGAAGGATTCGGCCGTGTCGTTGACGAGGCGCTGGCCGGCGTCGGTCAGGCGCATCGAGCGGGTGGTTCGCTGCACCAGCGTCAATCCGACCGCGCGTTCGAGCTCGGCCACGCGCTGGCTCACCGCCGCCTTGCTCAGCTCGAGCCGCTGCGCCGCCTGGGTGAAGCTGCCGGTCTGGGCGATCACCGTCAGCAAGTGAACGTGGGTCCAAAGCGAATCGCCGCGGTCGGTGCTCATGGCTTTGTCTCCCAAATTGATTGACCATTGTTCAGATTTCTGAACAATGAAATCAGTCTAGCCCGATTGGCAAGCGGCGCGCGCGCGCCTAGACTGAAATCAGCACACTGCGGAGACATGCCATGGGCGCCCCCGAATCCTTCACCGCCACCACCGAGGTCGGCCACTTCATCGGCGGCCGCGCCGTCGCCGGCACGAGCGGCCGGCGCCAGCCGGTCTACAACCCGGCCACCGGCGCGGTCGCGCGCCAGGTTGCGCTCGCCAGCGCCGACGAAGTGGGCGCGGCGGTCGCCGCCGCGGTCGCCGCGTTCCCGGCCTGGGCCGACACGCCGCCGATCCGCCGCGCCCGGGTGCTGAACAACTTCCTTGCGCTGCTCAACGAGCACAAGGACACGCTGGCCGCGATGCTCACCGCCGAGCACGGCAAGGTCTTCAGCGACGCGCAGGGCGAGGTCGCGCGCGGCATCGACATCGTTGAGTTCGCCTGCGGCGTGCCGCAGCTGCTGAAGGGCGACTTCACCGACCAGGTCAGCACCGGCATCGACAACTGGACGCTGCGCCAGCCGCTGGGCGTCGTCGCCGGCATCACGCCGTTCAACTTCCCCTGCATGGTGCCGATGTGGATGTTCCCGCTGGCGATCGCCTGCGGCAACAGCTTCGTGCTCAAGCCGAGCGAGCGCGACCCGTCGCCGTCGCTGCTGATCGCCGACCTGCTGCAGCAGGCGGGGCTCCCCGACGGCGTGTTCAACGTCGTGCAGGGCGACAAGGTCGCGGTCGACGCGCTGCTGACCCATCCGGACGTGAAGGCGCTGAGCTTCGTCGGCTCGACCGCGATCGCCCAGTACATCTATGAGACCGGCGCCCACCACGGCAAGCGGGTGCAGGCCCTGGGCGGGGCGAAGAACCACATGGTGGTGATGCCCGACGCCGACCTCGACCAGGCGGTCGACGCGCTGATCGGTGCGGCCTACGGTTCGGCCGGCGAGCGCTGCATGGCGATCAGCGTCGCGGTGCTGGTGGGCGATGTCGGTGACAAGATCGTGCCCCGGCTCGCCGAGCGCGCGCGCGCGCTGAAGATCGACAACGGCATGGCGCCCGACGCCGAGATGGGGCCGGTCGTGACGCCTCAGGCGCTGGAGCGCATCGAGGGCTACATCGCGAAAGGCATCGAGGAAGGCGCTACGCTCGTCGTCGACGGCCGCGGCCTGAAGGTGCCCGGCCACGAGAAGGGCTTTTTCACCGGCGGCACGCTGTTCGACCAGGTGACGCCGGCGATGCGCATCTACCGTGAGGAGATCTTCGGCCCGGTCCTCTCATGCGTGCGCGCGAAGGACTTCGCCGAAGCGGTGCAACTCGTCAACGCGCACGAATACGGCAACGGCGTGGCCTGCTACACGCGCGACGGCAACGTGGCGCGCGAATTCGCGCGCCGCATTCAGGTCGGCATGGTCGGCATCAATGTGCCGATCCCGGTGCCGATGGCCTGGCACGGCTTCGGCGGCTGGAAGCGCAGCCTGTTCGGCGACATGCACGCCTACGGCGAGGAAGGCGTGCGTTTCTACACGCGGCAGAAGTCGGTCATGCAGCGCTGGCCCGAGAGCACCGCCAAGGGCGCGGAGTTCGCGATGCCCACCGCGAAGTAGGGCTCCCCCGTGGCGCGGGCTGCGGCGATACTCTCGCCTGTGTTTCCCGATCTCGCCATGGACGCCAGCCCGTCGCCCAACGCCGAATCGACTGCCGATTTGCTGCAGCGCGCCCGCGCGGCGCGGGACACTTCGTCGCTGGTCGACGGGCGCGAGCTGGCACAGCGCGCCTGGCTGCGTTCGCTGCAGGACGGCGACGAAGCGCAGCAGGCCGAGGCCGGCCACCTGCTGTGCCATTTCCATTACCGCCTCGGCGCGCTGATTGCGCTGCTCGACATCGGCGACGCCGTGCTGGTGCGGCTGCGCCGGCCCGAGCGACGCGAAACGCAGGCCGAGCTGCTGCGCTGGATGGCGATCGCCGGCTGCGAGACCGGCCGCTTCGAAGGCGCGCTGCGTCACGCCAACGACCTGTGCACGCTCGCGCAAGAAAGCGGCGACCCGCGCCAGCTCGCGCTCGCGCTGACCACGCTCGGGGCCTGCTTCGAGCGCATGGGTGACCCCTGGCAGGCCGAGCGCCTGATGGACGATGCGGTGCGCGTCGCCCGCGAGGCCAACGACCTGTACGCACAGCTGGTCACGCGCAACAACCTCTGCGCGGTGTGCATCGGCGCGTTCTACCTGCTGCGCGGCAGCGACGACCCGGCCGACGCCACCGCGGCGCTGCGCCGCGCGCTGATCCATGCGCGCGAGGCGCGTTCGCTGCTGGTGTACTTCAAGGATCCGTTCTTCTCCGTCTTCGTCGAGGGCAACCTGGGCGAGGTGCTGCTGCACCTCGGCAACACCGACGAGGCGCGCGGCCTGCTCGACGGCGCGCTGCAGCGCGGGCTGGAACAGGGCTACGAAGCGCAGGTCGCGCGCATCCGCTGCTCGATTTGCGAACTGCTGCTGGCCCAGGGCCAGCCCGACGAGGCGCGGCTCGCGCTGAATGCGCTGCTCAAGGACATCGGCGCCACCGACCCGCGCTCGACGCTGATGCGCGTACACCATGCGCTGTACCGCGCCTGCCGCGAGCTCGGTCGGGTCGACAACGCGCTGCAACACCTCGAGCAGTACGAGCGGCTCGAGCGCCGGCGCGCGACCAATCAGCTGAAGGCCCAGTCGCGCCTGTTCGTGACCCGCGTCGAGGCCGAACAGTCGCGGCTGCAGGCCGAGCGCGCCCGGCTCGAAGCGCAGACCGAACGTTCGCGCGCTGCCGGCTTCGAGGCCGATGCGCAGCGCGACGAGCTCACCGGCCTGGGCAACCGGCGTCTCCTGGATCACCGGCTGCCGATGCTGCTCGACGCCGCGGCGGCGCAGAGCCTGCCGCTGACGGTGGCGCTGATCGACCTCGACCACTTCAAGCAGATCAACGACAGCTTCGGCCACGCGGTGGGCGACAAGGTGCTGGTCGAAGTGGCGCAGAAGCTGCGCGAGAACACCCGCAGCAGCGACGTGCTGGCGCGCATCGGCGGTGAAGAGTTCCTGATCGTCTTCGCCGACATGCCGACCGGCCAGGCGCTGGAGATCTGCGAGCGGCTGCGTTCGCGCGTGGCCGCCCACGACTGGGAGTCGGTGTCACCGGGCCTGTCGGCCACGCTGAGCGTGGGCATCGCGCACGCGCCGCCCTACGACATCGGCACGCTGTTCGACCAGGCCGACCGCGCGATGTACCGCGCCAAGCAGGGCGGCCGCAACCAGGTCGCGGTGGCATAGCCGTCCGAAGGACGGCTATGCCCCGTCCTGCGGACGGCATGCTTTAACGCACCGCTCCCCCGCGCCCCCTCCGAGAGGGGGCTCCAGCATGTTGGACGGCTCTCCCCAGCCCCTCTCCGCGAGAGGGACTCCAGCTTGTTTGACGATCTTCGCGAAGTGGGTGACGGCGAAGACGCTGTGCAGCACGCGAGGTGTTGCCGGCCGCAAGGCCGGCTCGTCAAACATACTGGAGCCCCCTCTCGGAGGGGGCGCGGGGGAGCTGTGTGGTAAGGGATGCCTTCCGAAAGGACGGCTCAGCGCATGACAGCCGCTCGGCAGCCCGTGTCAATACTCCCAAAACACGCGCTGCAGTTCGCTCGTGCTGTTGCTGCGGGTGAGCGCCAGCGCAGCGAGGATCTTCGCCTTCTGCGGGTTCAGGTCGTGCGCGACCACCCAGTCGTACTTGTCGTCGGGCTGCTCGGAGTTGCGGATCACGAAGCCGTCGGCGATGCGCGACGAGCGCACGATCTGCACGCCGCTCGCGCGGATGCGCTTGAGCGTGTCGACCAGGTAGTTGGGCACCGAGCCGTTGCCGGTGCCGGCGTTGATGATCGCCTTGGCGCCGGCCTTCACCGCCGCGTCGTACAGCTCGGGCGTCATGTTGCCCGAGCCGTAGACGATCGCCACCTCAGGCAGGCTCGTGAGCGTGTCGATGTCGAACTCGGAGTTCATCGTGTGGCGCTTGACCGGCGCGCGGAACCAGTAGGCCTGGTTCTCCACCACCATGCCCAGCGGCCCCCAGCCGCTTGAGAAGGCGCTGGTCTTGATGTTGGTGCGCTTGGCCGCGTCGCGACCGGTGAGGATGTCGTCGTTCATCGCCACCAGCACGCCCTTGCCGCGCGCGCTCGGCGTGCCCGCCAGCACCACCGCGTTGTACAGGTTGAGCATGCCGTCGGCCGACATCGCCGTGCCCGGGCGCATCGAGCCGACCACGACGATCGGCTTGTCGGTGTGAACCACCAGGTTGAGGAAGAACGAGGTTTCCTCCAGCGTGTCGGTGCCGTGGGTGATGACGACGCCGTCGACCGCCGGGTCCTTCGCCAGCGCCGAGATGCGCTTGCCGAGCTGCAGCAGCTTCTCGTTGGTGAAGCTCTCCGAGGCGATCTGGAAGGCCTGCTCGCCGCGCACATTGGCCACGTTATTCAGTTCTGGAATACCCGCGATCAGCTTGTCCACCGGCACCTTCGCGGCCTGGTAGGTCGCGCTGTTGGCGGTGGTGGCGCCGGCGCCGGCGATCGTGCCGCCGGTCGCGACGATGACGATGTTGGGCTTGTTCGTGGCCGTCTGTGCCTGGGCCTGGGCCAGGCTGAAAGCGACCAGCGCCACCGTGGTAGCGCGCAGCAGCTGCTGCATCAAGAATTTCAAGGCTGTCTCCTGCGGGGGGTTCCGGGAAGCGAATGCTAGGCAGTGGAGGCGCCGATCGGAATTGACTGTTCGCAGGCAGTCCATGCACTGGAGTCATACCTTGTCGCCGATGTGACTACACTGTGCTGACCATGCGTCTTCGGCACATCGAGGTCTTTCAAGCGGTGATGGAGACCGGCAGCATGAGCGCGGCGGCGCGGCTGATCCATCTGACCCAATCGGCCGTCAGCCGTTCGATCGCCAACGCCGAACTGCAGCTCGGCTACCCGCTGTTCCACCGCGTCGGCGGCCGCCTGGTGCCGACCACCGAGGGCCTGGCGCTGTTCGAGGAAAGCTCGGCGATCTTCGAGAAGCTCGAGTCGCTCAAGCGCACCGCGCACAACCTGAAGAGCGGCGAGCAGGGCCTGCTGCGGGTGGCCGCGATCCCCGCGGTGTGCCACAAGCTGCTGCCCGACGTGCTGGCACGCTTTCATCGCGCCCACCCGAACGTGACCTGCGAAATCCACACGGTGCACAAGAACCAGATCGCTGCCGAGCTGCTCACGCGCACCGTCGACCTGGGGCTGGACTACTACAGCATCAGCCACCCCGGCGTGCAATGCCGCGCGCTCGGCGTCGGGCCGCTGTACGCGATGCTGCCGGCGCGCCATGCACGCGCCGTCGCGCAGGGGCCGTCGGCGAAGGCGCTGGTCGAGCTGCTCGCGACCCTGCCGGTGGTCGCGCTCACCGACGATGATCCGCTGTACATGGCCTTCCTGCGCTATTGCGAGCACCAGGGCTTTCGCCCGAGCGGCCACCTCCTGGTGCAGACCTCGCAACTCGCCGAGGAGCTGGTGGCGCGCGAACTCGGCTGGACGGTGGTCGACTTCCGCACCGCCGCGATGCGCCGCAAAGACGTCGTCGTGACACCCCTGCAGCCCTATGTCGAATGCACGATGAACGCGTTCTTCGCGAAGAACCATTCGCCGACCTTGCTCGCGCGGCGGATGGCCGACACGGTGAAGGCGGTCTTGATGGAAGGCACGTGACACGCGCGATCCGGCCGCCGGTTTGCACGCGGCAGCACGTCAAGCTAGGCTTCGCGCTCCCCGACACGCGGAGGCCCCATGGTCCGCAGCCTGATCCTCGCCTGGCTCCTCGTCTTCAGCACGCTCGCAGGCGCCGAAGGCCCGCTGCCGCCCGACCAGGCGCTGCACGCGCTGTTCGAGCGCGAGTTCCAGTTGAAGCTCGCGGAGCATCCCGAGTTCGCGACCTTCGTCGGCGTGCCCGGCTACGACGACCGGCTCACCGACCAGTCGCCGGCGGCGGTGATGCGCCGGCGCGACCACCTGAAGTCGGTGATCGACGAGCTCCAGCGCTTCGATGCCCGCCGGCTCAACACGCAAGACCGCATTTCGCGCGACCTGATGGTCGAGGATCTGCGCCTCGAAGACGCGTTCAACGCGCTGTACGGGCCGCTGCCGTTTTCCGGCATTGGCGGCTGGCTGCAGGTGGGCCCGGTGCGCGGGCCGCAGGACCTGTATGCCGCGCTCGCCAAGGCGGCGCCGCTACGCAACGTGCGCGACTACGAGACCTACCTCAAGCGCCTGGCGGCGATGCCGCTGGCGCTCGCACAGGCGACCGCGATGATGCGCGCCGGCATGCAAAGTGGCTGGATGCCGCCGCGCACCAGCATGTCACGTGCGCCGTCGCAGCTCGCGGTCTTCGCCGGCGCCGACGTGAGCGCGAGCCCCTTGTTCGCGCCGTTCAAATCGTTTCCACCCGACATGCCGCCCGCTGAGCAGGCGCGCCTCGAGGCGACCGCCCGCAAGCTGCTCGCCGACGCGGTCCACCCGGCGTTCGCCCGGCTCAAGCGCTTCGTCGAGGCCGAGTACATCCCGGCCTGCCCGGCCGCGCTGGCCGCGTCGGCGCTGCCCGGTGGCAAGGCGTACTACGCGCTCGCGGTGAAGGATGGCACCACGACCGCGCTGACGCCGCAAGCCGTGCACGAGCTCGGCCAGCGCGAAGTGGCGCGAATCCAGGGCGAGATGGCGCAGTCGATCGCTCAGACCGGCTTCCAGGGCACGCACGCGCAATTCATCGCGTCCATCGCGCGCGACCCGCAGTTCTTCTTCACCGAGCCCGACGAGATGCTGAAGGCCTATCGCGACGTCGCCAAGCGGGTCGATGCCGAACTGCCCAAGCTGTTCGCCGAGTTGCCGCGCCTGCCTTACGGCGTGCGCGCGATGGAAGCGCACGAGGGCGACAACGCCGAGCACTACACGCCGGGCGCGCTCGACGGCAGCCGCGCGGGCTTCTTCGAGGCCAACGTGCTGCACCTCGCGACGCGGCCGAAGTACGAGATGGAGAACACCTTCCTCCACGAAGCGGTCCCTGGCCACCACTTGCAGATCGCGCGGGCGCAGGAGGTCAAGGACCTGCCGGCGTTTCGCCGCTCGGGCTGGTACATCGCCTACGGCGAAGGCTGGGCGCTGTACGCCGAGAGCCTCGGCACCGAACTCGGGCTCTACCGGGACCCGTACGCGCGCTTCGGCGCACTGAGCTGGGAAATGGCGCGCGCCTGCCGGCTGGTGATCGACACCGGGCTGCATGCCTTCGGCTGGACGCGCGAGCAGGCGATCCGCTACATGATGGACAACGCCGGCTTGCACGAGGCCTACGCGACGAGCGAGATCGACCGCTACATCGCGCAACCCGGCCAGGCCCTGGGATACAAGATCGGCGAGCTGAAGATCAAGGAGTTGCGCGCGCGTGCGCGCAGCGCGCTTGGCGAGCGCTTCGACATCCGCCGCTTCCACAACGCGCTGCTCGACGACGGCCCGCTGCCGTTGACGGTGCTGGAAGCGCGCATCGACGAATGGATCGTGCTGCAACAGCGTTGAGAGGGCGATGGGACTGTATCGGTCCGTGCTGCGTCCGCTGCTGTTCCGCGCCGACGCGGAACGCGTGCACGGCTGGGCGATCCGCGCCGGCGAGCTCGCCGCTTCGTCCCATTGGCTGTGTTCGACCGTCGCCGCGCGCCAGGCGCCAGCGGGCGAGCGTCTCGCCGTCACGGTCGGCGGCCTTCGATTTCGCACGCCCATCGGTCTCGCCGCCGGCTTCGACAAGAGCGCGCGGGCCGCGCCCTTCCTCGCCGCCCTCGGCTTCGGGCATGTCGAGGTCGGCTCGATCTCGGCCGAAGCGTCGGCCGGCAACCCGCCGCCGCGGCTTTTTCGCCTGCCGCTGGACCGCGCCATCGTCGTCAACTACGGCTTGCCGAACGACGGCGCCGAGCGCGTCGCGCAACGCCTGGCGGCGGCGCAGCGACCCTCGGTGCCGCTGGGCATCAACCTGGTCAGCACCAACCGCGGTGCAGGCGCCGCGCCCGCGTCAGACGATGCCGTGATCGCCGACTACCTGCAGTCGGTGCAATGCCTGCAGGCCCACGCCGACTACCTGTGCCTGAACCTGAGCTGCCCCAACACGCCAGACGGTCGCAACTTCTTCCACGAGCCGCGCCGGCTGCAGGCGCTGCTCGAATCGCTCGACCGGCTGGGCCTCGCCAAGCCGCTGTTCCTCAAGGTCGCGCCGTTCGCCGGCGCGGGCGACGTGGAGGCCTTTCTCGCCTGCGTCGAGCCGGCGCGCTGCGTCAGCGGCTTTTCGGTCAACCTGCCCTCGGGCAAACCCGGCGGACTCGTCACGCCGGCGGCGCGGCTCGAACGCATGCCCGGCGCCGTGTCGGGCCGGCCCGCTGCGGACCGCGCCGACCGGACCCTCGTCGAGCTCTACCGCCGCATGGACCGCGCGCGCTACCGCCTGATCGGCTCGGGCGGCGTGTTCAGCGCCGAAGACGCCTACCGCAAGATTCGCCTTGGTGCGTCGCTGGTGCAGTTGCTGACCGCGCTGGTCTACGAAGGCCCGGCGGTGGTCTCGTGCATCAACCGCCGCTTGGCCGGCCTGCTCGAGGCCGACGGATTCGGCCATGTCGGCGAGGCGGTCGGCGTCGACGCGCTGAACACACGGCGCGCACCCATCGTCCGTTCGGACTGAGCTTGTATTTCCGATCGCCCTGAGCTTGTCGAAGGGGGTCCCGCGACGACCTGTGCGGGCGCTTCGACAAGCTCAGCGGAACGGGTCTTTGTGGTGCACGCAGCGGAGAAACTCTCAGCCTCTGAAGGCGCGAGCCCGGCTCAGCGCGTCGTCACGAAGAAGTCCCCCGCGATGTTCTGCGACCACACGTCTTGCGGCGTCGCGCGCGCGATCGCCAACATGATCTGGCCCCTGGACGCCAGCACCGGCACGACCGTGTAGCTGGCGAACGACGGGACCGTGCGCAGCTTTTCGAGGCGCTGGGGCCGGTCGACCGCGACGATCAGGCGCGGCTTGTCGATCATCAGCGGCAGCGCGCGGTACTCGGCGGCGCGGCGCTGCGGCAGCATCTGCGCGACCACCGGATCGACCGGGAAGCGGGCCAGGTCCACGAGCGGATAACCCATCTTGTGGGCGATCGCGGTTTGCAGGTCGGCGCGCGAGATCACCCCGCCGGCCACCAGCATCTCGCCGAGCGGCTGCTCGCCGGTCTGCTGCGCGAGCGCGCGGTCGAGTTGCGCCTGGGTGAGCAGGCCCAGCTCGAGCATCGAGCGGCCGATCGGCAGCACCGGCATGCGCTGCTGGCGCTCGATCGCGGCGAGCAGGTCCTCGGGCGTGGCGATCCAGTGTTTGGCCGCCGTTTCCTCGGCCGAGGCCCCGAACTCGCAGCGCACATAGGCCGAACGCGGCACGAACAGGCGCAGCACCGACTGGTCTTCGTCGATCGGCGCAAACAGGTACAGCCCTTCGGGCGCGTCGACATGGCCGGCGGTGCGCCCGACGATCTCCGACCCCGACCCACGCGGCTGCAGGCGGTAGTCGCGCTCCTGCGCGGCCGCCGGGATGCGCTCGAGCGGCGCCCCGCTGCGCGCCGATGCGGCGCTCAGCGGCGTGGTCAGCGTGAGGCGACGAAAGCGCGCGAACGGCAGCGTCACGGCGGGCCCGTCGGGCGCAGTGCGCAAGCTGAGGGTCGCCGCCGCCGGATCGAAGCCGAGCATCTCGCCCTCGACGCAGGCGCCGCCGTGGCTCTCGATGCGACACGGCTGGGCGACATCGTTGTCGGGGGGCGCCAGGTGTCGCCAGGAGAACGGCGGCAGCGGCCAATGCCACCGGTCGGTGGTCTGCTCGATCAGCGGAGGAAACGCAAAGTCTTCGGACACGTCGTTGTCGCGGCGGAAATCCAGGCGGCCGAGCGGCCAGCGGAAAGACCCCCTGACGATACACCGGCGCGCAGGCTTTCGGCCATAGAGGAAAGCCGCCGATGCGCGCCGAATTGACGATTTCCCGGTCCCGTCACAGCCGCAGCGTCGCGCCGCCGATGCCGTCGAACTCCACCCGCACGCTGTCCCCCGCCTGCGCTGCGAGCACGCCGACCCAGGTGCCGGTGGTGACCACGGTTCCGGCCGGCAGCGTCGCGCCGCGGCGCGTGGCGTGACGCAGCCACGCCGGGATCAACCAGGCCGGGTCGCCCAGCGCATGGGTCCCGGTGCGCAGCGTCGGCGGCTGCGAGCCGATCCACACCCCGCAGCGCTGCGCCGCCCAGTCGCGACGCGCGTACGGCACCCACGCGCCCAGTGCCAATCCGGCATGCGATTGCAGGTCGGCCAGCCGGAGCAACGCCGCGGCGGCGGCACCTTCGTGCCAGCGCGAGTCCACGAG
>DASXQQ010000372.1:0-19619 GCA_036507085.1 Piscinibacter sp.
GTCGAGGGGGTCGATGTCGTTGGCGCCGACGATCCACGGCGCCTTGCGCGGCAGCACCGTCTGCTTCAGCCAGCTTTCGATGTCTTCCGGCGGCTGGGCCTTGCTGAAGAGGAAGCCCTGCATGATCCCGCAGCCGAGGCGATGCAGGACCTCCATCTGGCGCAGGTTCTCGACGCCTTCGGCGATGACGCGCAGGCCGAGCGAACGCGCCAGGGCGATGATCGCGGTGACCACCGCCGAGCTCTGCGGCGTCATGCCGAGGTCGCGAATGAAGCTGCGGTCGATCTTGAGCTCGCTGATCGGCAGGGTCGTCAGGTACGCGAGCGACGAGTAGCCGGTGCCGAAGTCGTCGATCCCCAGCTTGACGCCCAGCGCGCTCAACTCGCCGAGCGAGCGCAGCGCGAGCTCGCGATGCTCCATCAGCATGCTTTCGGTGATCTCCAGCGTCAGCAGCCGCGCGGGCAGGCCGTGCCGCTGCAGCACGTCGCGCACATGCGGCACCAGATGCGGACGCGACAGGTCCTTGCCCGAGACGTTGACGTGCATCACCAGCTCGTCGCAACGGGGCGACTGTCGCCGCCAGGCGGCGAGCTGGCGCGCCGCCTCGTCGATGGCCCAGGTCGTCAGCGCCTCGATGCAACCGGTCTCTTCGGCCAGTGCGATGAAGACGCCGGGGCTGATGACGCCGCGCGTCGGGTGTACCCAGCGCGCGAGGGCCTCGAAGCCGTTCAGGCGGTACGGCTCCAGATCGAACAGGGGCTGGTAGGCCAGCGACAGCTGGCCCTCGCCGATCGCGTGGCGCAGGTCCGCTTCCAACTGCAGCTTGTGGCCCAGCTGCTCATGCAGGCTGTTGTCGAACAAGGCCAGTCGCCCCTTGCCATCGGCCTTGGCCTTGTACATCGCGAGGTCGGCATCGCGCAGTATTTCGTCGGGCTCGCGGTAGCCCAGGTCGCTGAAGGTGATGCCGATGCTCGCCAACGGCCGCACCTCGGTGCCGTTGATGCGGACCGGCGCTTCCAGCGCCTGCAGCAGGCGCTGAGCGAGGTGCATCGCATCCGCGTGCTGGTGGGTCTCTTCCAGCAGGATCGCGAACTCGTCGCCCCCGAGCCGCGCGACCAGGTCGGTGGGCCGCACGCACGCATTCAGGCGGCGCGCCACTTCCTTCAGCAGTTCGTCGCCGGCCGGATGACCCAGGCTGTCGTTGACGATCTTGAAGCGGTCGAGATCCAGGTACATGACCGCGAAGCTGAAGCGTCGATCGCATCGGCTGCGCTCGACCGCCACGTTCAGCCGCTCTTGAAAGCAGTTGCGATTGGCCAGGTCGGTGAGGCTGTCGTGATAGGCGATGTGGTGCAACTCGCCCTCGGCGCGGCGCCGCGACGTGATGTCGTGCAACTGGAAGATCAGGCCGGCGTCGGCGGTCGCATGGTCGTCGAACAGCGCGCAATGCAGCGACACCCAGGTTTCGCGCCGGTCGGCGCCGAGGCAACGCAGCTCGATCGAGAAGGTGTCGGCGCGCCGCGCCACCACCCCGGCGACGTGGCGATCGAGCAGCGACGCATCGCTGGGGTTGAGCAGGCTGCGCAAGGCGCGCCGCACGATCTGGCTTTCGTCATAGCCGAGCAGCGCGCACAGCGCCTGGTTGGCCTGCAACACCATGCCGTCGGAAGACACGATCGCCATCCCGATCGAGGCGTGGGTGAACGCCGAGTGAAAGCGCTTCTGGTTCTGTTCAGCCTCCAGTTCGGCCGCGGCCACGCGCGCTTCCTGCGCCTCGTGCTCGGCGATCTGCTGGCGGAAATGCGCGCGCAGCAGGGCCAGTGAAACCCCGATGACGAGCACGCCGACCGCCGCGGCGGAGCGTCCGAACAGCTGGGCGTTGAGCGACAGCATGCCCGCGAGCACCGCCGAGACGAGGTACAGCGTGCCGACCCAGCTCGTCCCGGCAAACCACTCCCTCAGCGTGAGCCGCATGCCGCGCTTCAGGCAGATGACCTGCATCAGCACCATCGTGCTGGCCATGTAATACACCATCGCCGCGAGCGCCAGCGCCGCCAGGTGGGCCGCCGCGTGCGGCAGGCCCTGTTGCTGCAGCCAGGGTTGACTCAGCTCGAACAGCGCGCCGCCAAGGGTCATGCCGGCGGTGGCCGCCGACAACGTGGCGATGCGGCTGCTCACGCGCGCCGAACTGCGCAGCGCAGCGATCAGGCCTTCCAGGCCCGCGGCGAGGGCCGCCGCGGGTGCGCCGTGCAAGGCCAGCAGCAGGAAGATCACGACGTCGCCGGTGGCGATCGAGTGCTTGGTGCGCGGAATCGGGATCGGAAACGCCGCCGCGATCGCGACGAGGCCGGTCCAGCCGAGGATCTGCCACCACTCGCTCGCCGGCAGCTGGGCGATGCGGGTGCCGGCGAGCGCCAGTGCCAAGGCCCCGGTCAGCGCCAAGGCGAGCCAGAAGCGCGTGGCTGCGGGGTTGTAGTCGTGAAGGTGCGCGCGGCGAAAGCCGCCCCACCATCCGCCTTCGACGCGCGCGTTCAGGCTGGGGTCGTTCATGTTGTGTACTGCCGGATCAGGGTCGCGCGAAGCGGCGCCGGCTCAGCGTTCTCCGTTCACGCTGGGGTCGGCACTCGTTGCCGGATCCGACAGCGACTCGCTCAGGATGAAGCCTTCGCTGAGGATGAAACCCTCGCTGAGGATGAAGCCTTCACTCAGGATGAACCCCTCGCTGAGGATGAAGCCCTCGCTGAGGATAAAGCCCTCGCTGAGGATGAAACCCTCGCTGAGAATGAACCCTTCACTCAGGATGAAGCCGCTGCCCGTCGCCGCCTGCCCGGCCAGCGTCGCGGTCGGCCCGAACAGCGCGGCGGTCAGTGCGGACTGCGACAGGGCGCCATCGACCCAGAGCACGCCGGGCGTGACCAGCGTCTGGTTCGACGCGCGGCTCTCGTCGACTGAACGCGGCACGCTCGTCAAGGGCCAGTAGCGCACGGTGCTGCGCAGCACCAGCTTGCGGGCCCAGGTCAGCCTCGGGTCGTAGATCGGCTGGAAGCGCGTGAACAGCGTGTCGCCCGACAACAGGTGGTTGCCGCCGGCGAGGATCAGGCGGCCCCAGTTGAAGGTCTGCCCGTTGATGGTCGATTGCGGCGGCGGCATCCAGCGGCCGGTGGCCAGCAACGGGTCGCCGGGGCGCAGCGTGCCGGCCGCCAGGGCCGGGCCGATGTCGGTGCGCAAGGCCGCAGCCAGCCGCACCGCGCCTTCGATGTTCAACAGCCCCACGCCTTGCTGCAGCAGGTTCGCGTTGGGCAGGGGCTGGGCGGTGTATTGCAGGATGGCCTTCACCAGCGGCGGCGTCAGCCCGGGGTTGACCTGCAGCATCAGCGCCGCCGCGCCGGCCACCACCGGGGCTGCCACCGAGGTGCCGCTCAATTCCATCAGCGTCTGGTTCGGCGCCTGGGCGGCGCCGGGGACGGCCGCGAGTTGCGGATAGCTGCTGGCCAGCAGGTTCCAGCTGCTGCGCTGTCCCAGGGTGTCGGAGGACAGCGCGCCGACGATGCGGTTGCCCGGCGCCACCAGGTCCGGTTTCAGCAGGTTGTCGACCCAGCGTTCGCCGCCGGGCAGCGTGGTGCGACCGCGAGTCGGGCCGCGCGAGCTGAAGCCCGCGACCGTGTCGTCGCTGCGCTTCGCCGTGGCGTGCAGATTGACCGCGCCGACGGTGATGACCGAGGGGTCGTGGCCGGGCGAGCCGACGGCGCCGTAGACCTCGCGCCCGTCGGCCGTCTTGCCGGCGTTGCCCGCCGCGACCACCACCACGATGCCGGTGGCGCCCGCACTGCGCGCGGCGCGCGCCAGCGGATCGGTGAGGAAGGACTCGGTCGATCCGGCGGCGAGGCTCAGGTTCATCACGCGGATGTTCAGCAGCCGCGCGTGCTGGATCACCCAGTCGATGCCGGCGATCACGTCGGCCAGGTTGCCCACGCCCTTGTCGTTGAGCACGCGCACGTCATAGAGATCGGCCTTGGGCGCCACGCCCGTCGTGTCGGGCCATTGGTAGGCGCCGCTGCCGGCGGCCATGGAAGCGACATGACTGCCGTGCCCGTAGGGGTCGGGCCTTGTGAGTTTCGGCTGCTGCGACAGCGAGACCTGCGCCGAGAACTTCGTGCCGTCCAGCGTGACCCCAACCGACGCCGAGAGGTCGGTGCCTGCGACCCAGCCATCGGCGCTGAGACTCTTGCCGAGTTGCACGAAGTCGATCGCCTGGCGCACGCGGGTCGCTCCCTTGATGCCGAGCACCGAGGTCGACGCGTTCTGGTGACTCCAGGCGACGCCCGAGTCGAGCACCGCAATGCCGACCCCGCTGCCGTCGAGCGCACTGCGGCTGGACGCGGACGCGTCGGCAGCGCCGGTGGTGACTTGCAGCAGGCTCGCGGTGCGCGCGACGGCACGATTGGGCGAGATGCTCGCCACGTCGGTGCGGCGCGCCAGGTCGAGCAGCCTCGACGCCGGAATCATCACCGCCAGCGCACGGATCGACGCGTAGTTGTAGTAGACCGATCCGCCGAGCGCGACCACGTTCGCCCGCAGGTCGGTCAAGGAGGCGTCGTCGCTGCTGGCCACCACCACGGCCTTGACCAGCAGCGCGCCGTTCAGATGCGCGGCCCAGGGCACCGTCGGAGTCGTGGACGACGAGACGGCCACCATCAGGTCGGCAGCGATCTTCAACTGCGCTTGCGCATCGCTTGTCTGCGCGAGCGCGCGCACCGGCAACAGCAGCGAGACGAGGCAAGCAAGGACGGTGAGCGCACCGCGCATCCGTCGGGGCTGGAGCATCGAGGTCATTCTCTTTTCCTCTCTGCGGCACCCGCATGGGCGTGTCGCGAACCGATACGTACAACTGCTTACGAAGGAGTATCAGCTTGCAGTCGAAACGGCTGTGCGTCGTCTGCGCGAGAAAAGTCACGCGACCCGCGGACTTGAATCGGCGCTCGCGCCTGAGGCATGTGCGGATGCGCCCTTGGCCGAAGGCGAGCGCTCGATCCGGATCGCAGAATGCTGTGCGCCTCAGCGCTTTCGCGATCGCGCGACCTTGTGCAGCAATTCCAGCAGCATGTGTCGCTCACCGTCGCTCAGGTGCTTCAGGATCTCGCGGTCGGCTTGCAGCAGTCGCCCAAGCGCTGAGGTGACGAGTTCCTCTCCACTGCGGGTGACGCGCAGGTTCTGAGTACGGCGGTCGGTCCCATCGCGCTCGCGTTTGAGCAGGCCACGCTGCTCCAGGCGATCCAGCCAGATCGTGACGCCCGGGGCCGTGACAGCCAATGCCTTCGCCACCTTCGTGGCGGTCACGGGGGCATTCTCGTGGACCAGTTGCAGGATCGTGAATTCCACTGGCCGCAGATCGAGGGGCTTGCCGACGACGGTGGCGAAAGCCTCGGTGGTCAGGATCGCAGCCTGCGCGAGCTGATACCCGAGCAGGCCGTGAATGCCGCCTTCGTCGAGGCCGCCCTGTGGCGTGAGTTCATCGGGGGGGCGTCCGTCGCGAATCATGAAAGCCTTTGTCGCTGTTGCTCGGTCTGGCCATCATAGGCGGCTGACGATGAAGGTACTTTGCTTCTTGATGCCTCATCTCCTAGGGAAGTTACCGATGCATGGTCCCATGTACTTAAGTAAATTAATTATCGTGATGAATCATCTCGTCGTGGCAGTCGCGTCATGAGTCCCTAGCAGGGCGCGCTTCCCGTTTTCCCATCCGTCCCGGAGCGGCGCAGCCAGGCACGCCCCGCGGGTTGACTCACGCCTCGCAAACCTTGCCCTCAGATGAAGCCGCAACCTCCCGCCCTCGCCGCAGAAGTCGCGCTGGCAGCCAGCCAAGCGCCATGAGTCCCTAGCCGGACGCGGCGCCTCATCCCCGTTTTCTTCCTGTCCCGGAGCGGCAAAGCGAGGCCGCCCCGCGGACTCACTCACCCTCGTCACTGGAGACATCGCATGAACAAACACCCCCTCGCACTCGCCGTCCTGGTCGGGCTGGCCGGCGCGGCACACGCGCAATCGAGCGTCACGGTCTACGGCGTGATCGATCTCAACCTCTACCACAAGCAACTCGCCGGCGAGTCGGCGCCGACCAAGATCGAAAGTGGCGGCATGACGACCTCGCACTTCGGCTTTCGCGGCAACGAAGACCTGGGCGGCGGCATGAGCGCGATCTTCAACCTGAGCAGCTTCATCCGCGCCGACGGGGGCGGCGCCGGCCGTTCCGACACCGACGCCTTCTGGTCCCGCATGTCGTGGGTCGGCCTGCAAAGCGGTTACGGCACGGTGAAGCTCGGCCGGCAGGGGACCGAGAACTTCGTGCAATCGATTCGCTTCAGCCCGTTCTCCGATTCGATGGCCTTCGGCCCGATCATGCTGCACACCTTCATGCCGTCTGCGACGCAGCCGATGATGACCAGCAGCGGCAGTTCCACCGCCGGCGACTTCGCTTGGAACAACTCGCTGAGCTACACCTCGCCGAACTTCTCCGGTGCGGTGGGGACGGTGATGGCCTCCCTGGGGGAGGGCACGCCGGCCGGCCGCCGCCTGGGCGGCTCGCTGTACTACGCCGGCGGCCCGCTTGCCGCGACGCTGGTGATCGAGAAGATCGAGAAGGCGAGCCTCAACTTCTCCAAGCCGCCAGCAAGCATCCCGATGACCGACAGCAAGCTGGTCCACGCCGGCGCGTCGTACGACCTGACGGCCGTCAAGCTGTTCGGCCAGTACATCCGCACGAACCTGAACAACGCGACCACCGAGATCACGCTCGCCACCAAGCAATTCGGCGCCACCGCGCCGGTGGGCAGTGGCCGCGTGCTCGCCGCCTGGACGCGCACGGACAAGACGCAGACGGCCGTGGCCAACCAGAAGCGCGACACGGTGTCGCTGGGCTACGACTACGACCTGTCCAAGCGCACCGACCTCTATGCGGTGGTGCTCAACGACAAGGTCACCGGCTTGAGCGGCGGCACCGGCTTCGCGGTCGGCCTGCGTCACCGCTTCTGATCGACAACCGAGCCCGGGCTCGCGACACCGCGTGTGCTGCAGGCAGGCCCGGGCCTTCTTGGCGAGGTTCCGCCGATGAATGACTTGCTCGACAACCCCGCCGTGCAGGCGGGCGTGGCGCCATTTCTCGTGGCGCTCGTTCTCGCCGTGCTGCTACGGCGCGGAGCCCTGCTTGGACTCGCGATCGGTGCCGCGCTGGCGACCGTGGCCGCGCTTGCGCTCGGATTCTCGTTCGACAGCTTGACGGCGTCGCGCAAGATGGTTCTCGTGGGCTTGGGCGCCAGCGTGCTGGTGCTTCCGCTCGAGCTGTCTGCGATCCCACCGCGATGGCAGCTGCGCGCCACGCTGGCGGGCGCCGCGGCCTTGGCCGGCGTGTGGACGCTGTGGCGGGTTCTGCAGCGGATGGACGCCGGCCCGGCGCTGTGGGCGGGCCTGGCGGCCGCGGCCTACGTGGCGGCCCTCGTGGAGTCCACCTTCGCGGTTCGCGACGACCCCGTGCAGAGCGCATCGGCGGCCCTGATTCTCGGACTGGCGACCGGCGTGCTGTGCCTGTTCGGGGCTTCGGCGACGCTGATGCAGGTGGGCATCGCGGTTGGCGCCGGCGCCGCTGCGACGCTCATGCTGCAGATGGTCAGCGGCCGGCGCGCACCGGTCGGATGGACGCTGGCCTGGCCCGCCAGCGTGGTCGCCGGTCTGCTCGGGCTGCTGTCCGTCTTCACCGGTGAACTGAACTGGTACTGCCTGCTTCCCCTGCTGGGTATTCCGTGGGCCGCGCGGTTGATGCGAGACGGCGAACGCCCGGTGGCGCTGAGCGCGCTGCTCACGAGCCTCGCGGCCCTCGCCCCCGCCTTGGTTGCGGTGGCTTTCGCCTGGTTCGGCGGCGCTGCTTCACCCCCATAGATTCCGCTCCCGTTGTTCTCCTCCCCCAACTTCACGTTCATGGTGTGTCCTATGCGTCAACTGAAAACTTCCCTGCTCGCCTGCCTGTTCCCGGTGTCCGCGCTCGCGGCCCCGGACACCTATCTGATCGACGTCGCCCACTCCTTCCCGAACTTCGAGGTGGGCCACCTCGGCATGTCGACGATCCACGGCCGCTTCGACAAGATGAGCGGCAAGATCACCCTGGACCGCGCCGCCAAGGCGGGCACCCTCGAGGTCAAGATCGACACCGCCTCGGTCAACAGCGGCGACGCGAAGCACGAGCCCGGCAGCTGGGCGGCGAAGAACTACGGACCGCGCTCGCGCGACGAGCACCTGCGCTCGGCGGACTTCTTCAATGTGGCGGAGTTTCCGGAAGCCACCTACAAGTCGACCCAGTTCAACTTCAGCGGCGACAGGCTCGACAGCGTCGACGGCACGCTGACGCTGCTGGGCGTGAGCAAGCCGCTCAAGCTGACGGTCACCGCGTTCAAGTGCGCACCGCATCCGTTCACCAAGAAGGAGATGTGCGGCGCCGATGCCGTTGCCGTCGTCAAGCGCAGCGAGTTCGGCATGAAGACCTTCGTCGGCCCGGTGGCCGACGACATCAAGATGAGCTTCAACATCGAGGCGTACAAGGAGTAGGACGCACCATGTGGGCTACCCGTGCTGAATCGCCTGTCCGTCTGGAGCGCGCCGCACGCGAAGGGCAAGACGGTGCCCATGCGTCGGCTCGCCAGGCACAGGACCTGTCCGCGCTGGTGACGACCGCTCTGGCGGCTGCCGCCGTGCTCGCCCAGTGCACCGAGCGCGCCGCGGGCAGCCTGCAACAGACCGCCGGCGCCGAGCAGCAGATCGCCGAAACGATGAAGGAGATCGTCGCGAGCGTTCAGCGCGTGATTGAAATCGTCGGCGGCATCACGACCTCGGTGGCCGAGCAGAGCGAGGTCGTCTTTGATTACTACAATTAATCGTATCGCCAAGGCCATCGGTCCGTATTGCGTCCAAGCATCCGCTCCATTTACCTATGTTAAATGGCGCCTTGATCGGTCGGTCGGCTAAGGGGAATCCCTCATTTGATCAACATATCTACTTAAGTACATTAACTACTTTAGGGGATCAACCATGAGCACAAACACCCGGCATGCGACGCCGCAAGACGAATCCAACCTGTTGCGCATCGAGCACGACGGCGCGGTCACCCATCTGCGCCTGAACCGCCCCGCGAAGCGCAACGCGATCAGCGACGCGCTGATCGCGCGGCTGCACACCGCGTTCATCAACTTGCCCGAAGCGACGCGCGTCGTCGTCGTCAGCGGCGAGGGCGAGCATTTCTGCGCCGGCCTCGACCTGTCGGAGGTCAGCGAGCGCAGCGTGGCCGAAGGCGTCGTGCACTCTCGCATGTGGCATGCCGCCTTCGATCAGGTCCAGCTCGGCCGCGTGCCGGTGGTCTCGGTGCTTCACGGCGCGGTGGTCGGCGGCGGTCTCGAGCTCGCCAGCGCGACGCACATCCGGGTGGCCGAGGCCGGAACCTTCTACGCGTTGCCGGAAGGCCAGCGGGGGCTGTTCGTCGGCGGGGGCGGGTCGGCGCGCATTCCGCGCTTGATCGGCGTCTCTCGCATGACCGACATGATGATGACCGGGCGGGTGCTGGATGCGGCCGAGGGCCAGCAGCTCGGCATCTCGCAGTACCTGGTCGGGCCGGGCGAAGGCCTCGCCAAGGCGTTCGAGCTGGCGCGCCGCATCGCGCAGAACGCACCGCTGTCGAACTTTGCGGTGATGCATGCGCTGCCGCGCATTGCCGACATGTCGCAGTCGGACGGCCTCTTCGTCGAGTCCCTGATGGCGGCGATCGCCCAGGGCGACGAGGCGGCGAAGGAGCGCGTCCGCGCGTTCCTCGACGGGCGCGCGGCCAAGGTTCGTCCATCATGAGCGCGGGGAGGCAGGTTCGCGACGTGCGCGTCGGCGGCTGCGTTTCGGCGATCGCAGACACAGGCTCCGACGGCATCACACGGCTGCGGTCCACCGAAGCACTGCAGCCCTATCCGCTGCGGCTGGCCGACCGCTTCGAGCATTGGGCGCGCGAAGCCCCCGACCGGACCTTCGTCGCCAAGCGTCAAGCGGGCGGCGACTGGCAGCGCATCTCGTATGCGCAGATGCTCGAGCGCATCCAGCGCGTCGGCGCGGCGCTGGTGCAGCGCGGCCTCTCGGTGGAGCGCCCGATCGCGATCCTGTCCGACAACGACCTGGAGCACCTGACACTCGCGCTGGCTGCGATGTGGGTCGGCATTCCGTACACGCCGGTGTCGCCGGCCTATTCGCTGCTGTCCACCGACCATGCCAAGCTGCGCCACATCCTCGCGACGACGACGCCGCGCCTGGTGTTCGCCAGCAGCCCGGCCTATGCGCGCGCCATCGAGGCGGCGGTGCCGGTCCAGGTCGAGGTCGTGCTGAGCGAAGGCGCGATCGAAGGCCGCGCAACCACGCCGTTCAGCGCCTTGCTGGCTGCCACGCCGGGCGACGAGGTCGCCGCCGCGCATGCCGCCACCGGCCCCGACACGATCGTCAAGTTTCTCTTCACCTCCGGCTCGACGAAGGACCCGAAGGGCGTCGTCAACACCAACCGGATGATGTGCGCGAACCAGCAGATGCTGCGCCAGTGCCTCGCCTTCCTCGCCGACGAACCGCCGGTGCTCGTCGACTGGCTGCCGTGGAACCACACCTTCGGCGGCAACCACAACGTGGGCATCACCTTCTACAACGGCGGCACGCTGTACATCGACGAGGGCAAGCCCACGCCCAAGGGCATGGCCGAGACGCTGCGCAACCTGCGCGAGATCTCGCCGACGATCTACTTCAACGTGCCCAAGGGCTTCGAGGAGATCTCGGTCGCGATGGACCATGACGATGCGCTGCGCGAATCGCTGTTCTCCCGCGTCAAGGCCTTCATGTTCGCCGGCGCCGGCCTGGCGCAGGCCGTCTGGGACCGCCTGGACCGGCACGCCGAGCGCACGATCGGCGAACGCATCCGCGTCATCACCGGCCTCGGCATGACCGAGACGGCGCCGAGCTGCACCTTCGCGGTCGGCACCGACGTGAAGGCCGGCTGGATCGGCCTGCCGGCACCGGGAGTCGACGTCAAGCTCGTGCCGCTGGGCGACAAGACCGAGATCCGCTTTCGCGGCCCGAACGTGATGCCCGGCTACTGGCGCGCGCCCGCGCAGACGGCCGAGGTCTTCGACGACGAGGGCTTCTACTGCACCGGCGACGCAGTCACCTTCGTCGACCCGGCCGATCCGGGCCGCGGCCTGCTGTTCGACGGCCGCATCGCGGAGGACTTCAAGCTGTCCAGCGGCACCTTCGTCAGCGTCGGGCCGATGCGCGCGAAGGTGCTTGCGCTGGGGTCGCCATTGGTGCAGGACTCGGTGCTGGCCGGGATCAACCGCGACGACATCGGCCTGCTGGTCTTTCCGCGCATCGACGAGTGCCGCAAGCTGGCCGGCCTTCGCGTCGACAGCGCTGCGGCCGACGTGCTGGCCGATCCGGCGGTGCGCGAGTTCTTCCAGCAGCTCGTCGACCGCCTCTGGGGCGAAGGCACCGGCGGCGCGAACCGCGTCGCGCGCGCCCATCTGCTCGTCGAACCGCCGTCGATGGAGACGCATGAGATGACCGACAAGGGATCGATCAACCAGCGCGCGGTGCTCAAGCAGCGTGCCGCCATCGTCGAGGCGCTCTACGACGGCACGGATCCCCACGCCATCCTGCCGCGAAAGGACATCCGATGAACATCGAAGGACAAGCGGCGATCGTCACCGGTGGCGGCTCCGGGCTCGGCGCGCAGACCGCGCGCGAACTGGCCCGCCGTGGCGCGCGCGTGACCGTGCTCGACATCAACGGCGACGCGGCCGCCGCGGTGGCCACGGAGATCGGCGGCATCGCTGCGCGCTGCGACATCACCGATGCCGCCAGCGTCGAGGCCGCGCTCGCGACGGCGATTGAAGAGCACGGCCCGGTGCGCCTGCTGATGAACGTGGCCGGTATCGGCAGCGCCCGCCGCATCGTCCAGAAGGACGGCCGCGCCGCGCCGTTGGAGGACTTCCGCCGCGTCGTCGAGATCAACCTGATCGGAACCTACAACGTCACGCGCCTCGTCGCGGCGCAGATGGCGGCACTGCCGCCGCTCGTTGACGGCGAACGCGGCGTCATCGTCAACACCGCGTCGGTCGCCGCGTTCGACGGCCAGGTGGGGCAGGAGGCTTACGCCGCATCTAAGGGCGGCGTGGTCTCGATGACGCTGCCGCTCGCGCGCGACCTGGCGCAACACGGCATTCGCGTCGTCACGATTGCCCCGGGCCTGTTCATGACGCCCTTGATGAAAGAGCTGCCCGAGCCGGTGCAAGCAACGCTGGCCGCCAGCATTCCATTCCCCAAGCGCCTCGGCAAGCCCGAGGAGTTCGCTCACCTGATCACCGCCATCGTCGAGAACACCGCACTCAACGGCGAAGTGATCCGCCTCGACGGCGCCTTGCGCATGGCGCCGCGCTGAACCATCGCCAACCGACTTCCTCAGGAGAATTCCATGTTGAACAGACGCCAATTCGTCACCGCCACAGGTGTTGTCACGCTCGGCTGGCCGGTCATCGCATCATCTGCACAGCCGATCGAGGCCGCCAAGGTTCTTGTGGGCTTCCCCGCCGGCGGCACGACCGACGCGGTGTCGCGTCGCGTCGCGGAGAAACTGCAAAGCGGCGGCTACGCCAAGGTGGCGCTGGTCGACAACAAGGCCGGCGCGGGCGGCCGCATCGTGGTCGAGGAACTCAAGCGCAGTCCGGCCGACGGTTCGACGATGCTGCTCACGCCGACGGGCATCATCACGCTGTACCCGCACATCTACAGCAAGCTCGCCTATCGCATCGAAGACGTCACGCCGGTCAGCACGGGCTGCCGGGTCGTGTTCGGGTTCGGCGTCGGCCCGGCCGTACCGGAGTCGGTGAAGAACCTGAAGGACTACCTGGCCTGGGCCAAGGCCCATCCAAATGGGGCGAGCTACGGATCGCCCGGCGCGGGAACGCCGCCTCACTTCCTGGGCGCGCTGCTGGCCAAGGAATCGGGTGTGGAGCTCAGCCACGTCCCCTACCGCGGCTCGGCCCCGGGCATCCAGGACTTGCTCGGCGGACAGGTCGCAGCGATGACCTCGCCGATCGGCGACTACCTGCCCTACCTCAGGAGCGGCAAGCTGCGGCTGCTCGCCACCTCGGGCACGGCGCGGTCGAAGTTCACGCCGGACGTGCAGACCTATGCCGAGCAGGGCTTCAAGAACCTCACGATGAGCGAGTGGTACGCCTTCTTCCTGCCCGCCGGTGCGTCGCCCGACGTGGTCCAGCGCGCCTCGGCGGCGATCCGCGCTGCGGTCACGTCGCCCGATGTGATCGAGGCCTTCGCGCAGCTGGGATTCGAGGCGGGCGCCAGCACGCCGGCCGAGCTGGCCAAGATCGTGAAGGACGACAACACGTCCTGGGGGCCGATCGTCAAGAAGGTCGGTTTCACGCCGGAGAACTGATGTCAACCTGTAGGGTGGGCTTCAGCCCACGCGGAACTCGCACTGGCACCACGGCGTGGGCTGAGCCGCCGAAGCGAAGCGCCTCTGCAAGTGCGCAGCGCAGGCGGCTCAGATTCGCGCCTGCACTGCACAACTGCGCAGGTGCTTCGTTCCGGCGCGAAGCCCACCCTGCGAGTCGCGGCAAGGAGTCCCTATGACCACGCGCCGCACGCAGGTCGCCATCGTCGGCGCCGGACCCTCCGGCCTCCTTCTCGGCCAGTTGCTGCACAAGGCCGGCATCGACAACGTGATCCTCGAGCGGCAAAGCGCCGACTACGTGCTCGGCCGCATCCGGGCGGGCGTGCTCGAGCAGACCACGATGGACCTGCTCGATGCTGCCGGCGTCGGCGCGCGAATGCATGCCGAAGGGCTGCGTCACGACGGGGTCGAGCTGAGCTTCGACGGGCAGCGCCACCGCATCGACCTGCACGGCCTGACCGGCGGCAAGCAGGTGATGGTCTACGGCCAGACCGAAGTGACACGCGATCTGATGGCCGCACGCGAAGCCGAGGGCCTGGCCACCGTCTACGACGCCAAGGACGTGGCGCTGCAGGGTTTCGATGGGGCAACGTCCGCCGTCACCTACCGCCACGGCGGCGTCACGCACGAATTGCAATGCGACTACATCGCGGGCTGCGACGGCTACCACGGTGCGAGCCGCGCCAGCGTGCCGGACGGCGCGCTGAAGACCCATGAGCGCATCTACCCGTTCGGCTGGCTGGGCGTGCTGGCGGACACGCCGCCGGTGTCTCACGAACTGATTTATTCCAATCACGAACGCGGCTTCGCGCTGTGCTCGATGCGATCGGCCACCCGCACGCGCTACTACCTGCAGTGCCCGCTCGACGACAAGGCCGAGCGCTGGAGCGACGATGCGTTCTGGGACGAGCTGCGCCGCCGGCTCGACCCCGAGGCGGCCGAGAGCCTCGTCACCGGGCCGGCTATCGAGAAGAGCATCGCGCCGCTGCGCAGCTTCGTCGCCGAGCCGATGCGCTTCGGGCGGCTGTTCCTCGCCGGCGACGCCGCGCACATCGTGCCGCCGACCGGCGCCAAGGGCCTGAACCTCGCGGCGTCCGACGTGCACTACCTGTCGCGCGCCTTGATCGAGCACTACGCCGAGCGCAGCGACGCCGGCATCCGCGCGTATTCGGACAGCTGCCTGCGCCGCGTCTGGAAGGCGTCTCGCTTCTCGTGGTGGTTCACTTCGCTGATGCACCAGTTTCCCGATACCGGCGCGATCGGGCACCAGCTGCAGCGCGCCGAGCTGGACTACCTCGTCAACTCACGAGCCGCATCGACCGCGATGGCAGAGAACTACGTGGGCCTGCCGCTCGCCACATGAAAGGTTGACATGGACACCGACAAGCTGATCGCGATCGACACCCACACCCACCTCGAGGTGTCGTGCCGCAACCCGTTCGACAACTACGGCGAGGAGTACGACCGAGCGGCCGACAAGTACTTTCGCTCGAGCCGACGGCCGACGATGGAAGAGACGATCGCCTTCTACCGCGAGAAGAAGATCGGCTTCGTCAACTTCACCGTCGACGCCGAGACGCAGATGGGGCGGCGCCGCATCCCCAACGAGGAGATCGCCGAGGCGGCGCAGGCCAACAGCGACATCATGATTGCCTTCGGCAGCATCGACCCGCACAAGGGCAAGATGGGCGCACGCGAAGCCCGCAAGCTGGTCGAGGAGTACGGCGTCAAGGGTTTCAAGTTCCATCCGACCGTGCAGGGCTTCGAGCCGGCCGACAAGATGGCCTGGCCGATCTACGAAGTGATCGCCGAGCATCGGCTTCCTGCCATCTTCCACAGCGGCCACTCGGGCATCGGCAGCGGCATGCGCTGCGGCGGCGGCCTGCGGCTGCAGAACTCGAATCCGATGATGCTGGAGGACGTGGCGATCGCCTTCCCCGACATCCAGATCGTCATCGCCCACCCGTCATGGCCGTGGCAGGACGAGGCGCTGTCGCTCGCGCTGCACAAGCCCAACATCTGGATCGATCTGTCGGGTTGGAGCCCCAAGTACTTTCCGCCGCAACTCGTGCAGTACGCCAACACGCTGCTGAAAGACCGCATCCTGTTCGGCAGCGACTTCCCGCTGATCACGCCCGATCGCTGGCTGAAGGACTTCGACGAAGCGGGATTCCGCGACGAGGTGAAGCCTCTGATCCTCAAAGGCAACGCCATGCGCCTGCTCAAGCTCGACGGCGCCGTGCCACGGCCTTGAACATGAAGTGTTCAATCCTGCTCGCATTTGTTCTTTCCGCCTGCACGCTGGCCCATGCCAGTGACAAGGGGGTCACGCCCACCGAGATCAAGTTGGGGGCCTCCGCCGTTTTGAGCGGTCCGCTGGGAGCGCAAACCAGCGAGTACGGTGTCGGTTCGCGCCTGTATTTCGACGCTGTGAACGCGGCCGGCGGCGTGCACGGCCGCAAGATCAGCTACGTGACACTTGACGACGGCTTCGATGTCAAGCGGGCCGCAGAGAACACCCGCAAACTCATCGACGAACACGGTGTGTTCATGATCTACAACAACACGGGTACCGCGCAGACGGCCGCGATCCTGCCGCTTCTGGAGCAAAGCAAGACCCTCGTCTTCGGGCCCGTGACCGGCGCGTCCGCCTTCCGCGACAAGTACAACCCCTACGTGTTCCACGTGCGCGCCGGCTATGCGGCCGAGGCCCGGCGCATCGTCTCCCAGCTGAAGCAGACCGGCATCAGCCGTATCGCTGTCTTCTACCAGGACGACGGGCTGGGCAAGACCCTGCTGGGCGAACTGAGGAACGCTTCGGCCGCCGAGAACGTTCCGTTCACGGCCGAAATCAAGCTGGACCCCAAGCAGCCCGACTTCTCAGCCGCCGCCGCGGCCACGCTGAAAGCGCAGCCCCAGGCCGTGATCCTGGCGACCGCCGGCACCACCCTCACGAGCTATGTGAGTGCGGTGCTCGAGACGACGACCCGGCCCGGCTTCTACGGTTTTTCCGTCGCGAGCCAGGACGTCATCAAGCGCGAGCTCAAGGAACAGGCTCGAGGAATCGTGCTGGCGCAGATCATGCCGTCGCTGCGCAACACGAGCGTCCCTGTCGTGGTGGAATACCTCAAGCTGCTGCGCGAGCGCTCGGGCGAGGCGGTGCCTTCGGCTTCGCAGTTCGAGGGTTTCGTTCACGCCAAGCTCTTGGTCGTGGGCCTGCGCCGGGCGGGGCCCAAGCTCACGACCGACTCGTTCATCAAGGCCATGGAAAGCGCGGGGGACATCGGGTTCGGCCGTTTCATCGCGAGGTACACACCTCAGTCGCACGTGGGTTCGACCTACGTCGAACTCGCCATCATGGACAAGCTCGGCCAGCTGCGCTATTGATTTCCCCGTGCCCGCTGCGCGCCGCCGCATAATCGTGTCGCGTGCGCCTGACCGGTGCCGGGCGGCGCCTGCAGCGATGCCGCGCCGGAAGGGGGTGACACATCATGAAGAAGGTTCTGCTGCCCATCGATGGCTCGGAATGCTCCCGGCACGCCGTCCAGCATGTCCTCGCCCGACGCGCCAACTACCGCAATCCGGACGACCTCGAGATCCACCTGGTCAACGTGCAGGTGCCGCTGTCCGGCGCGATCACCCAGTTCGCCAGCCACGACCAGATCGCCACGTTTCACGCCGAAGAGAGCGAGAAGGCCTTGCGCGAGGCCCGCTCGCTCCTCGATGCGGCCGGCGTGAAGTACAGCACCCACGCCGAAGTCGGCCATGTCGGGGAGGTCGTCACCCGGCTGGCCGATGCGCTGCATTGCGACGAGATCGTGATGGGCACGCATGGGCGCGGTGCGCTGCGCGAGCTGCTGGTCGGCTCGGCCACGCTGAGGGTCGTGCACCTGTCGAAGGTGCCGGTCCTGCTGGTGAAGTAAGCGCAATGCGCTGAATGGATACCACCGCGTGGATTGCGATCGCGGTGTTCGCGGTCACCATCGTCGCGGTCATCAGCAACGTTGTCGACGGCACCATCGCCGCCCTGATCGGCGTCGTCGCCATGGTGTGGTTCGGTGTGATGACCGAGGTCGAGGCATTCTCGCTGGTCGACTGGAACGTGATGGCGATCCTGGTGAGCGTGTGGGTGATCGCCGGCTATTTCGGCAAGACCGGGGTTCCGAGCTGGCTGTCGATGCAGGCGCTGCGCCTGTCGGGCGGGCGACCGGGGCTGCTGGTGGTGATCCTGTCCACGCTCGCCGGCGTGATCTCGATGTTCCTCGACAACGTGGTCGTCATCCTGATGATGGCGCCGGTCGCGTTGCCGCTGGCGAGGGCGCTGAAGCTGCCGGTGACGCCGCTGATCCTGATGATCGGTTTCTCGGCCAACTTCATGGGCTCGGCGATGCTGCTGGGCGACCTGCCGCCGCAGATGCTGCACAGCGTGGCCGGCGTGGAGTTCATGGACTTCTTCTGGCACCTCGGCCGCCCCTCGTCGTTTCCGATCCTGAGCGTGGCGTTCGCGGTCACGCTCGGCGCGATGTACGTGTACGGCTTTCGCGGGCATGGGCGGCGCACGGTGAGCATCTCCAACCTCGGCATCGAAACGCGCATTCCGAACCGGCTCTTCGCCGCAGTCGTCGTGGGTGGGTTCCTGCTGACCGTCGCGGGGATGGCGATGCGCCAGGTGCTCGGCGTCAAGCTCGGCTTCATCGCGCTGACCGGTGCGATCACGCTGGTGCTGGTCCTCGAGATGCTGGGCGACCGGGTGAACGCGCCCCGCTTCGAAGACATCCTCGGCGAGCTCGACTGGCGGGCGATCTTCTTCTACGTCGCGCTGTTCGCGCTGGTGGGCGGGCTGGAGAAGGTGAAGCTGCTCGACGCGCTGGCGCGTGAGCTGCGTCCGCTGTTCACCGAGAACCTCGCGCTCGGCGCCACGCTGCTGTACTGGGTCACCGTGCCGATCGTGGGCGTCGTCGAGCACGACGCCTACATCCTGACCTTCCTCTACACGATTCGCGACCTCCAGGCCGACGGGGTGCCGCCCTGGCCGCTGTGGTGGATGCTGCTGTGGTCGGGAACCCTGGGCAGCAACCTGACGGTGGCCGGCGCGCCGGCGCTGTTCGCCGCGCTGAACATCTGCCAGCGCGAGGAGAACCGCAAGGTGTCGCTGCGCGAGTTCCTCGCCTGGAGCGTTCCGTTCACGCTGGTCGCGGCCCTCATGTGCTATGCCCTCGGCATGGCGATCTGGGTGCTGCCCTCCGTGAAGTGAGCGCGTCGAACCCGGAACATGCCGCCATGGTCAAGCACATTCTTCTGCCCACCGACGGCTCGAAGCTGTCCGCGCGCGCCGTGGCGGCCGGCGTGAAGCTGGCCCAGGCGCTGGGCGCCCGGGTGACGGGCCTGTTCGTCGCGCCGGCGCCCACGCCGCTGGTCTACGCGCACTTCCTGCCGGTCGGCTACATGGCGCCCGAGCAGCATGCCGCCGTGATCGAGCGCGCCGCGGCGCGCTACCTGGGCGTGATCGAGAAAGCCGCGAAGGCCGCCGGCGTGCCCTGCGAATGCCTGCGCATCACCAGCGACTTCCCGGCCGACGTCATCCTGCAGACGGCGACGAAGCGCAAGTGCGACCTGATCGTCATGGCCTCGCACGGCCACCACGGCTTGTCGGCGCTGCTGCTGGGAAGCGAGACGCACAAGGTGCTCACCCACGCGAAGCTGCCGGTGCTGGTGTATCGGTAGGGGCCGTCCGAAGGACGGCATGCTTTAACGCCGTCCTTTGGACGGCATGCTTTAACGCACAGCTCCCCCGCGCCCCCTCCGAGAGGGGGCTCCAGCATGTTGGACGGCTCTCCCCAGCCCCTCTCCGGGAGAGGGGCTCCAGTTTGTTTGACGACCTTCGCGAAGTGGGTAACGGCGAAGACGCTGCGCGACATGCGAGGTGTTGCCGGCCGCAAGGCCGGCTCGTCAAACGAGCTGGAGCCCTCCTCGCGGAGGAGGGCTGGGTGGTGACGTCGAACATGCCGGAGCCCCCTCTCGGAGGGGGCGCGGGGGGAGCTGTGTGGTAAGTCATGCCGTCCGAAGGACGGCAGGGGGCGCTCAATAGGCGGCGAGC
>DASXQQ010000373.1:0-3272 GCA_036507085.1 Piscinibacter sp.
GTGTCCCACTCCACCAGCGTCGGCACGGCGCCGAACCGCGCAAGCGCTTGGCGGTACAGCGCCCAGACCTCGGGCGCGACGCGGGAGCCGTGGTCGTCGATGCGCAGGGTCTGCCCACCTTCGAGCTGCCTCAGCGTGTGCCCGGCAAGGTGGATCTCGCCGATGGCGTGCGCAGGCAGCGCGGCCAGGTAGGTGGATGCATCCCATCCGTGGTTGCATGCGCTGACGTAGATGTTGTTGACGTCGCACAGAATGCCGCAGCCGGTGCGCTGCGCCACGGCCGCAAGGAAGTCCCACTCGGCGAGTGTCGAGTGCTGGTAGCGCAGGTAGCTCGACGGGTTCTCGACCAGGATGCGCCGCCGCAGGAAGGCCTGCGTCTGGTCGACATGGCGGCAGACGAGGTCGAGCGCTTCGTCGGTCATCGGCAGCGGCAGCAGGTCGGCGATGTAGGTACCGCCGACGATGCTCCAGGACAGGTGCTCGGACACGAGCCCCGGCTCGATGCGGCGCACGACCTCGCGGATGCGCTGCAGGTGCGCCGAGTCCAGCCCCTCCGCGCTGCCGAGCGACAAGCCGACGCCGTGCAGAGAAATCGGATAGTCGCGCCGGATCGCCTCGAGTGTGCGGATCGAGGGGCCGCCGCCCATGTAGTTCTCGGTATGCGCCTCCAGCCATGCAACAGGGGGCCGCGTGTCCAGCACGGCCTGATGGTGCGGAAAACGCAGCCCGATCCCCGCGGCGGCAGGCAGTGTGCCGCGTTCGTCACGCATGGCGGCCACCGCGCTCAGCTCGACTTCAGGCTTCCGCCTTGGATCTTGCTGCAGTCGCCCGCCGGCAGCAGCACGAAGGACTTGGTGTCACGCGCCTGCGTGGCTTGGCCGGCGCAGGAGTGCGCTCCCTCGGCGCAGTCATTCTTGGCGACGGTGTTGATGCCGTAGCACTTTTGCAGCTTGTTCTTTTGCATGCGCGCCATGTTGTCCTTGACGATCTGCGGCGCCTTGCTCAAGTCCATGTCTTGCGCCTGGGCCGTCATCCCCGATGCGGCCAACACCAGCCCAAGCGCGGTGGACAGCGCGGAACCTGCGAATGCCTGATGACTCATGGTTTCACCTCTCGCGTTAAGGTCTCGCCTCGAGACCGGTAGCCCGAAGTTCGGTGCAAGGCGGCAAAAGGTTACGCGCCGGGGAAAAAAAAATTCACGCCGGCGAGCCACCTTGCGGGCTATCGTTCGTTGCGTGAGCAGCATCCGTGATCGCCACCCGGCGCTGAGGCTCGTCTCCGGCCCCGTCCCCGCGGCCCCGGAGGACCCGGCGAGCGCGACGCCGGTGGCGTTGCGCGAGGTCGACTGGTCAATCCTGATGGCGCGCGCGCAAAGGGGCGAACGACAGGCCTATCGACGCCTGCTCGACGAGATCACGCCGTACCTGCGCTCGCTGGCGGTGAAATCGCATCGCGATCCGCTCGACATCGAAGACACCGTGCAAGATGTCCTGCTCACCGTGCATTCCGTTCGTCATACCTACGATCCCGCGCGTCCCTTCGGCCCGTGGCTGGTGGCGATCGCGCATCGGCGCATCGTCGACCGGCTGCGCCGCCAAGGCCGCGCCCGGCTGCATGAGGCGCCGCTGACCCCCGAACATGAAACTTTGGCGGCCACTGCAGCGAACTACCCAGAGGCGAGTGCCGATACGGTGGCCCTGCGCGACGCGGTGGAGCGCCTGCCGCCGGGGCAACGCGAGGCGATCAAACTGATGAAACTGCAGGAGATGTCGTTGCGCCAGGCCGCGAAGCTGAGCGGGATGTCGATCGCCGCCTTGAAGGTGGCAACCCACCGAGGGCTGAAGAACCTGCGCAAACTTCTTGCTGGACCGAGCGGCGAAGCATGATCAGGACGTCCGATCTCATCGAGGCGCTGGTGGCCGATGCGCAGCCGGTGCGACGCCTGCAGCCGCCTGTGCTGCGCGCGGCGCTTTGGTTGCTGCTGCCGGCGCTGATCTTCGGGCTGCTGGCCCTGGGCCAAGGTGTGCGGCCCGACCTCGCGCAGCGATTGGAGCAACCGGGCTTCGTCGTCGGCACGGCCGCCTCTCTATTGACGGGCGTGCTGGCGGCCTTCGCGTCGTTCATGCTGAACCTGCCCGACCGATCGCGCGGCTGGGCCCTGTTGCCAGCGCCGGCGCTGGCCGTGTGGGTGGCCACGGTTGGCTATGGGTGTCTGGTGAACTGGGTGAGCATCGGGCCCGGTGGCGTTCAAGTCGGCGAGACGGCGCGGTGTTTCGCCACCGTCCTAATGACCAGCCTGCCGCTGTCGCTGGTGATGTTCGCCATGCTTCGCCACGGGTCGCTGTTGCCGGCGACCACGGTGGCGCTGACGGGAAGCCTGGCCGTGGCAGCGATGAGCGCCACGGCGATGTCGATCTTCCACAGCCTGGACGCGAGCGTGATGATCCTGGTTTGGAACCTGGGCACTGCCGCGCTGATCGTCGCGCTGGGCGGCTTGCTCGGTCGCCGGCTGGCCGTTGCCCGGGCTTGAGTCGGCCTCGCCGAGGAGATTCGCGGCGGCACGTGTCGAGCGATCTGCATGTAAAGAAAAGAACGTAATTCACTTGACGAGCCGCGTGTCCGGATACGCGGCGTGCCAGCCGAACCAAAACGCGCGATGCGCCGGCAGCCGCTTCAGGATCTCACCGTTCGGCCCCGTCAGCCGCGACTCGTCCACGCGCCAAATGTTGCCGCGGCTGTCGCGTGCCGCCGCCGCGCGGTCCCAACTCGCGATCGTCACCTCGCGTGACTCGTAGACGCGGTTTGCGCCGCTGGTGTCGGTGAGCACCACCATGTTCACGTTGCCGATGCGGGCGTGATAGACCGGTCGGGTGGCCAAGAAGTCGGCCGCGATCGCCAATGCCTCGCCCGGCACCTGCGGCAGGCGCAGCGCCAGGACCTCGGCCTTGTTCGGCAGGCGTTCGTCGCGCTTGGGAACGCCGAACATCAACCGGTCGGTGGCGAAGTAGTCGCGGTAGGCGGTGCCTTCGCTGTAGTCGCGCTGGTGCCCGGTGTCGAGCGACAACACCTGCGTGTTCGGGTGGCGTGTGCGCCACTCCTTCCACGTCGTCGTGACGACGTACAGCGGCTCGAGCACGATGCCCTTGCCGACGAGCGGCCCGACAACGGGCGAACCGGTCATCGTCGACCACAGCGACTTCGTGGCATGGTCGTACATGAGCTTGTTCGACCGGTACAGAAATCCGCTCGTGCCGAGTTCGTGCTGCACCCTG
>DASXQQ010000374.1:0-5005 GCA_036507085.1 Piscinibacter sp.
GCCAACGAGATCTATTTCTTCAACCAGATTCGCATGATCCGCTCGATGCACCGCGGCGACGGCTGGACGCCGGAGACGATCGCCGACGAAGCCATGCCGGCGTTCGAAGCGAGCTTCTTCGAGAACGTGCCGTCGATGAAGCTGACCCCGTGGGACCCGGTCTGAGGAACAACGATGAAAGCATTGGTCGCAGTCAAGCGCGTGATCGACTACAACATCAAGGCGCGCGTCAAGTCCGATGGCAGCGGGGTGGACCTCGCCGGCGTCAAGATGTCGATGAACCCGTTCGACGAAATCGCGGTGGAAGAAGCGGTGCGCTTGAAGGAGGCGGGCGTCGTCAGCGAGGTGGTGGCGGTCAGCATCGGCGTTCCCGCCTGTCAGGAAACGCTGCGCACCGCGATGGCGCTGGGGGCGGATCGCTCGGTGCTCATCGAGACCGCCGCCGACATCGAGCCCTTGCACGTCGCCAAGCTGCTGAAGGCCCTGGTCGAGCAGGAACAGCCGCAACTCGTGCTTCTCGGCAAGCAGGCGATCGACGACGACGCTGGCCAGACCGGGCAAATGCTGGCGGCCCTGCTGCACTGGCCGCAGGCGACGTTCGCGTCGAAGGTGGCCATGGCCGGCGGCGGTGTGGAGGTCACGCGTGAAGTCGATGGCGGACTGGAGACGCTGGCGCTCGAGCTGCCGGCGGTGGTCACCGTCGACCTGCGGCTGAACTCGCCGCGCTACGCCACGCTGCCCAACATCATGAAGGCGACGAAAAAGCCGCTGCAGACCCTCGCCGCGGCGTCGCTCGGCGTGGACCTGGCGCCGCGCACGCAGGTGTTGAAGGTGAGCGAGCCCAAGGCACGTGCCGGCGGCGTGAAGGTGCCCGACGTCGCGGCCCTGGTGAACAAACTGAAGAACGAAGCAAAGGTGATCTGAATGGCGATTCTTGTCATTGCCGAACACGACCAGGGGCCGATCAAGGGCGCGACGCGCGCGGCGGTGAGCGCCGCGCTGCAGATCGGCGCGGACGTGCATCTGCTCGTGGCGGGGCACCAGTGCGGTAGTGCGGTCGCAGAGGCCGCCAGCATCGCCGGCGTGACCCGGGTCCTCGTGGCCGATGCGCCCACCTACGCGCATCCGCTGGCCGAAGGTCTGGCTGACCTCGTCGTCGGTCTCGCCCGCGACTACGGCCACGTGCTGGCGGGCGCCACCGCGGTGGGCAAGAACTTCATGCCGCGGGTGGCGGCGCAGCTCGACGTGGCGCAGATCTCCGACATCACCTCGGTCGTGGCGCCGGACACCTTCGTGCGGCCCATCTACGCCGGCAATGCGATGGCCACGGTGAAGGCGCTGGACGCGATCAAGGTACTGACCGTGCGCGGCGCCGCCTTCGATGCCGCGGGAAACGGCGCCGGCGCGGCGCCGATCGAGACGGTGCCTGCGGGCCCGACCCGCAACGCCTCGCGCTTCGTGAGCCAGGCGTTGACGCAGTCGGAGCGTCCGGAGCTGAGCGCCGCGCGCGTGATCGTCTCGGGCGGCCGCGGCATGGGCAGCGGGGAGAACTTCCAGCTGCTCGACAAGCTCGCCGACAAGCTCGGCGCGGCCGTCGGCGCGTCGCGCGCGGCGGTCGATGCGGGCTTCGCGCCCAACGACTACCAGGTCGGGCAGACCGGCAAGATCGTCGCGCCCGAGCTGTACATCGCGGTCGGAATCTCCGGCGCGATCCAGCACCTGGCCGGCATGAAGGACAGCAAGCTGATCGTCGCGATCAACAAGGACCCCGAGGCGCCGATCTTCGGGGTGGCCGATTACGGTCTCGAGGCGGACCTGTTTCAGGCCGTCCCGGCGCTGACGGAGGCGCTTTGAGGAAGGCGAGCGGCATGGCACGCGAGCGCGCGGCGTCGAAGCCGCAGAGGTCGGTTACGATCGATGAGTCGGCGCCAGGCAAGGCGCCGCTCGTCAACAACCTCCTCAGACAGGAACTGCGCATGCCAAGCAAAAAGCAGCCAGATGCCTCTGCCGCCAACGAACGTGACGTCACCGGTCCGCGCTCGCTCACCCGGCTGCTGGGCTTGTTCGGCGCGCTCTCGCAGGCGGCCAACGGCATGACGCTCGCCGAACTCAGCGTCGCCCTGGAGTCGCCCAAGAGCAGCCTGCTGAACCTGCTGCGCCCGCTCGTGGCAGAGGGCTACCTCATCCACGGCAGCGGCTCCTACCGGCTCGGACCGGCGATCTACCGCCTGTCCGCCAGCGTGATGGCAGCCTGGAATTTCCCCAACATCATTCGGCCCTTCATGGAAGAGCTGTCGGCGCGCACCGAAGAGACCGTTCTTCTGGGCGTGATCAACAGCCAGGCCGAGGCCCTGACCTATGTCGAGATCATCGACAGCCCGCACCCCGTGCGCTACCAGATTCCGGTGGGAACGACCCGTCCGCTGTATGCCAGCGCGGCGGGGCGCCTGCTGCTCGCCCACACCGACAAGAAGTGGCTCGACGCTTATCTGTCGACGGTCGTCTTCAAGGCCAAGACCGCGATCCCCATCAGCCGCGGTGCATTGCGCCAGGAGCTGGAGAAGATCAGGACGGAAGGCGTGTCGTGGTCCATCGACGGCTACATGAAGGGACTGTCTGCCGTGGCCGCGCCGGTGTTCGACGGCAGCGGGCGCTGCGTGGCCTCGCTGAACATTGCGGGCCCCTCGGAACGCTTCCGCAGCGAGCTCGAATTCCTGAAGACGACGGTCCGCGACGTGGCGAACAAGGCCTCGGGCGTGGTCGGCAGCATCGGCCAGACGGACAAGAAGCAAGCCAACGGTTGACGGCCCCCGTCGTCAGGGCGCGATCAGCCCGCCCGCGCGCGCCAGGCGCCGCAGATGGTGGCCGGTGTCGCCGAACATCATCTCGATCATCGTCAGCCGCCGCAGGTAGTGCCCGACCTGGCACTCCTCGGTCATGCCGATGCCGCCGTGCAGTTGCACCGCCTCCTGGCCGACGAATCGCGCTGACTTGTTGACCTGAACCTTCGCCGCCGAGATGGCGCGTTGGCGTTCGGCGGCGTCGGGCTCGGTGCACATCATCGTCGCGTACAGCGCCATGCTGCGCGCCTGCTCGGTCGCCACCAGCATGTCGACGGCACGGTGCTGCAAGGCCTGGAAGGAGCCGATCGCCACGCCGAACTGCTTGCGCACCTTGAGGTAGTCCACGGTCAGCTCGTGCGCGTACGCCATCGCGCCCACCGCTTCGGCGCAGAGGGCGGCGATGGCGCCGTCGACGGCCTGCTCGATGGCGCCGATGGCAGAACCGGCCTCGCCGATCAGTGCGCCGGTGCCGACGCGCACGGCGTTCAGCCGCAGATCCGCCGCGCGGCTGCGGTCCTGGGTGAGGTAGCCGCGGCGGCTCAGGCCCGGCGTGCCGGCATCGAGCAGGAACAGCGCGATGCCGTCGCGGTGGCTGCCTTCGCCGGCGACCCGGGCCGAGACGATCAGGCGCTGCGCGCTGTCGCCGGCAAGCACGAAGCGCTTCTCGCCGTCGAGCACCCAGCCTTCACCTTGTCTGCGCGCCGTGGTCCTCACATCCGCCAGGTCGTAGCGCGCCTGCGTCTCGCTGTGCGCGAACGCGAGCGTCAGCTCGCCGGCGGCGATCGCGGGCACCAGCGCGGCACGCTGGGCCGGCGAAGCCGCCGCACGCAGGACGCCCCCGCAAAGCACCACGGTCGCGAAGTAGGGCGCCGGGCACAGCGTCCGCCCGAGCGCTTCCATCACGATGAAGGTGTCGACCGCGCCGCCGCCTAAGCCGCCGTCGGCCTCGGAAAAAGGCAAGCCCAGCAAGCCCAGCTCGGCGAACTGCATCCAAAGCGCGCGGCTGTAGCCACCGGGCTCGCCCAGCTGGGCCTGGCGCTGCTCGAAGCTGCAGCGCTCGGCCAGTAGCCGCTGCACGCTGTCCTGCAGCATGCGCTGCTCGTCGGAGAGATCGAAGTCCATGTTCAGAGGCCCAGCACGGTCTTGGCGAGGATGTTGCGCTGGATCTCGTTGGAGCCGCCGACGATGGACACGTGGCGGGCCCAGTAGTGGTTGGGCGCTAGTGCGAGGGCCCAGTCGTCTCCGTCGGCATCGGTCTTCAGGCCGCTGACGAAGTCCGGATCGAACTCCAGCGCGCTGTACCCCGCCACCTCCAGCAGCAGCTCGGCTGCGGCCTGCTGCAGCTGGCTGCCCTTGATCTTGAGAATGGAGGATTTGGGGTCCGGCTTGTTGTCGTCGCGGCGGCCGATCTCGGCGATCAGGCGCATCTGGGTGATCTCGAGCGCCTTCAGTTCGATCTCGATCTCGGCCACGCGCCCGAGAAAGCGCTCGTCCTCGATCAGCGGCCGCCCGCCGGCCATCACGCGGGCGGCCAGCTGCTTGGCGCGCCGCACCCGCATCTTCGAGACGCCGACGCGGGCGATGCCACTGCGTTCGTGGCCGAGCAGGTACTTGGCGCAGTCCCAGCCCTTGTTCTCCTCGCCGACGCGCTGCGCCACCGGCACCCGCACGTTGTCGAGGAACATCTCGTTGGTCTCGTGGTGACCGTCGATGGTGACGATGGGCCGGATCGTGATGCCCGGTGACGTCATGTCCATCAGCAGGTAGGTGATGCCCTGCTGCTTCTTCGCCGCGGGATCGGTGCGCACGAGCAGGAAGCACCAGTCGGCGTGGTGCGCGGTCGAGGTCCACAGCTTCTGGCCGTTGACGACATAGTGCTCGCCGTCACGGACCGCCGTGGTTCGCAGCGCCGCCAGGTCGGAGCCGGCGCCGGGCTCGGAGAAGCCCTGGCAGAACCAGTAGTCCATGCGCGCGATCTTCGGCAGGAAATGGCGCTTCTGCTCGTCGGTGCCGAAGGCGATCAAGGTCGGGCCGATCATGTTCATGTTGAACGAGATCGGCTCCGGCGCCGGGGCCATGTGCAGCTCTTCCTTGAAGATGTACTGCTTCACCGCGTCCCAGCCGGTGCCGCCCCATTCGGGCGCCCACGACGGCGTGGCCCA
>DASXQQ010000375.1:0-7013 GCA_036507085.1 Piscinibacter sp.
GCGCACCGGCCGCGCGCTGCGCGCGGTGAAGGGCGGCTCGACCATGGCCGAGGCGATGGGCGTCGACACCTTCCGCGTCAAGGTCACCGCCTTCGTGCTGGCCGCGCTGCTGGCCAGCGTCTCGGGCTGGCTGTTCGCGCACTTCCAGCGCACGGTGAACCCCTCGCCCTTCGGCCTGAAGATGGGCATCGAGTACCTGTTCATGGCGGTGATCGGCGGTGTCGGCCATGTCTGGGGTGCGCTCGTCGGTGCCGGCGTCGTGAAGATCCTCGAAGACCAGTTGCAGGTGTGGCTGCCGCGGCTGCTCGGCAGCAGCGGAAACTACGAGATCGTCGTCTTCGGCATCTTGCTGGTGCTGGTGCTGCAGTACGCACGCGACGGGTTGTGGGCCTTCGTCGAGGCGCGACTGCCGCGCGTGCGGCGCGTTGTCGATTGGGGCGATGCGCCGGTTCTGCCCGAGCGGGTTCGACCGCCGCACGGCGAGGTCGTGCTGGACGTGAAGGCGGCACGCAAGGAGTTCGGCGGCCTCGTCGCCGTCAACGATGTGAGCTTTCAGGTGCGCGCCGGCGAGATCGTCGGCCTGATCGGGCCCAACGGCGCGGGCAAGTCGACCACCTTCAACCTCGTCACCGGCGTCACGCCGGCCACACGCGGCGAGCTGCGCTTTCGCGGCCAGCGCATCGACGGCCTGGCCTCGCGCGAGATCGCGCGGCGCGGCGTTTCGCGCACCTTCCAGCACGTGAAGATGATTCCGGGCATGACGGTGCTCGAGAACGTGGCGCTCGGCGCTCACCTGCGCGGCCGCCACGGCGTGGCCGCGGCGCTGTTGCGCCTGGATCGCGCCGAAGAGCGCCGCCTGCTGCGCGAGGCCGAGCGGCAATTGCAGCGCATCGGCATGGCGGACCGGATGCATGAACTCGCCGGCAACCTGGCCCTCGGCCCGCAGCGCCTGATGGAGATCGCCCGCGCGCTGTGCGCCGATCCGGCGCTGCTGCTGCTCGACGAGCCGGCCGCCGGCCTGCGCCACAAGGAAAAACAGGCGCTCTCCGAGGTGCTGCGCCAACTGCGGCGCGAGGGCTTGAGCATCCTGCTGGTCGAGCACGACATGGACCTGGTGATGGGCCTCACCGACCGCATCGTCGTGATGGAGTTCGGCACCAAGCTGATCGAAGGCACACCGCAGGAAGTGCAGGCGAGTCCGGCGGTCCGGGCGGCGTATTTGGGCACGGAGCACTGAGCGATGCACGGTTCGTATTTGTTCCCGTTCGGGCTGAGCCTGTCGAAGCCCTGCCCGCGCACCACCACCCCCGTTCGCCCTGAGCCTGTCGAAGGGCCCGAGCATCCTGAGCTTGTCGAAGGGCCTGGTCCTTCGCCAAGCTCAGGACAGGGTCCGCTGCACGGATCGAAGGGCCTGCGCCGGCGAAACGAAGGCTTCGACAAGCTCAGCCCGAACGGGGTTCTGGAGCACACCCCATGACCGCCCCGCTCCTCCACGTCACCGACCTCCACGCCGGCTACGGCAAGGCCGAAGTCCTCCACGGCCTGAACCTCAAGGCCGCCGCCGGCAGCGTGGTCACCGTCATCGGCCCCAACGGCGCCGGCAAGTCGACCTTGCTGAACGCGCTGATGGGCGTGTTGCCGGCGCGCGGCCACATCGCCTACCGCGGCCACTCGCTCGTCCAGCAATCGCTCGAAGAGCGCGTCATGCAGGGCATCGCGCTCGTGCCGGAGACCCGCGCGCTGTTCGCCAGCATGCCGGTCGAGGACAACCTGCGCCTGGGCGCCTACCGCCAGCTGCGGCTGGGCGCGAAGAACAGCGACGCGTCGCTGGAACGCGTCTACACCCTCTTCCCGCGCCTGCGCGAGCGCCGCCGGCAGCTCGCCGGTACGCTGTCCGGCGGTGAGCGGCAAATGCTCGCGGTCGGCCGCGCGCTGATGGGCCAGCCCGCACTCTTGATGCTCGATGAACCGAGCCTGGGCCTCGCCCCGCTGGTGGTGCGCGACATCTTCGCGACGATTTCCGCCCTGCGCAGCACCGGCGTGACCATCCTGCTGGTCGAGCAGAACGCGCGCGCCGCGCTGGAGGTCGCCGACTATGGCTACGTGCTCGAGATGGGCGAGATCGCGCTCGAAGGCCCGGCGTCGGCGCTCGCAAGCGACCCGCGCGTGATCGACACCTACCTCGGCGCCGCACGCGCCAAGGCGGCCGCATGAGCACGCCGGGCCGCCCCAAGGGCGAATACCGGAGTGCGCAGCACGAAGGTACTCCAATGAGCCGCAGCGTAGCCCGAACTCGCGCCGTCGACGAACCCGCCGGCGCCGACATGACGCGCGCCGGCCTGGACCAGTCGCGCCTCACCCATCTGGTCGGCTACGCGGCGACGCGCGCGTCGGTCGAGCTGAAGAAGAGCTTCCAGAAGCATCTCGGCCCGCTCGACCTGAAGGCGGTCGAGTTCTCGATCCTGGTGCTGGTGGCGTCGAACGAGCGGGTGAACCAGAAGCAACTGGGCGAATCGCTCGAAGTGTCGGCGCCGAACATGGCGATCACGCTGGATCGCATGGTCGAGCGCGGCTGGGTCGAGCGCGTTCGCAGCACCGAAGACCGCCGCGCCCAGCTCATCCACCTCACCCCCGCCGGCAGGCAACTCGTGCAGCGCGCCGAAAAGGTCGCCGCAACGATGGAAAGCGACGCGACGAGCGTGCTGTCGGAGGGCGAGCGGCTGCTGCTGATCGAGCTCTTGTTGAAAGTGGCCCGCGGCAAAGCCCCGAGACGAGGCTGATTGGCACGCCTTCGCGGCGGTGCAGATCTCGCCAAAAATGCGACTCCCATTCGCCTTCGCTCCGGCCGCTCAGCCCAGAAATTCCTCGGTAGCGGCGACGGATGCGCTTAGAATATCTCGCCATAACTCTCGCCATAACATGCGACCCCGAAACCTCCCGGCCAGGCAGGAACTGGTTTCGCTGCTTCGTCGCGGGCCACTCAGCGCCCCCGACATCTCTCAGGCGCTCAAGGTCTCACCGCGCACCGCGCTCAGGTTGATCGACGAATTGGGGCCACTGGCCTTCAGAGCGGGGGCCGCGAGCCGCCGGCGCTACGCTCTGCGGCGCCCACTGCGGGGAGATGTCGGCCCCCTTCGCCTCTTCACCGTCGATCCGGCCGGCAAAGTGTCGGACAGTGGCGAGTTCACGCTCGTCGAACCCACGGGCAGCCACTGTCAACTGGGGTCGCTCGGGTGGCCCGTGGACTCCGCCTCTCGCGAAGGCTGGTGGGAGGGGCTGCCCTACCCGTTCTACGACATGCAGCCTCAAGGCTTTCTGGGCCGCGGTTTCGCTCGCCGCGAGCATCAAAGCCTGGAGGTGTCGAGTGACCCGCGCGCGTGGAGCGACGACGATGTCGCATTCGTCCTGAGTCGGCGTGGCGCCGACACGGCCGGAAATCTGATCTTGGGCGAGTCGGCCCTTCGGCTCTTCCAGGCGGAGTTGGCCGAACCGATTGAAGCCTTTCGAGCATCGCAGGTCGGCACGGCCTACCCCAGCCTCGCCGATACAGCCGTCGCCATGGGCGTAGCCGGCAGCAGCGCAGCTGGTGAGTTTCCGAAATTCACGACCCTTCGCGACTTGCCAGGCAGTGCCACGCCGCACGTCATCGTGAAATTTTCCGGCCGGTCCGGCTCGGACACGACGCAACGCTGGTCGGACCTGCTCATGTGTGAGCACTTGGCCTTGCAACACCTCGCTGACCTGCCGGGTGTCCGTACACCGGCGACCCGCGTGTTGAAGGCGCGGGGCCGCACTTTTGTCGAGTCAGAACGTTTCGATCGTCACGGCCGCTTCGGGCGTTCCCCCGTCATCAGCCTGGATGCACTCAGCGCTCATTTGCTCGGCCTCGCAACGCAAGACTGGCGCGTTCACGCCAAACTGCTCTCGGACCACAAGCTCCTGTCGCCCGACGATGTGCTCGCCATCCAACGTCTGTGGTGGTTCGGCCGTTTGATAGCCAACAGCGACATGCACCTTGGCAACCTGAGCTTTGTGCCGGAGGACGGGCGGCTGCGCCTGGCGCCGGCGTACGACATGCTGCCGATGGCCTACGCGCCGCTGGCGGGCGGCGAGGTGGCTCCCGTGCGATGGAGCTTCGAGTTGCCGCTGCCGGCGCAGGCGAGTGCTTGGCGAGATGCGTGCGGAGTCGCGCTGAAGTTCTGGGGAGAAGCCGCGGCGGATAGACGCATCTCCGACGAATTTCGCGCTGTCTGCCGGGAGAATCTGGCTACGCTGGCGAGGCTTGCCGAGACAGCCGCATAGCGACGAGCGTGCTGTCGGAGGGCGAGCTGCTGCTGCTGATCGAGCTGCTGCTGAAGGTGGCAAGGGGCAAGAGAGAGCGACCACTTACCTCCTGAGCCTTATGAATTCGAGAGATCAATCGCCTCGACGGCAATAAGCACTCCCCCATCGAGAGTGCTAATATTCGCGGAACGAAAAGGACCTCAGGGTGTCTATGCGTACCATGAACCTGGCTACTTCCTCCTCGGCTTTGACGCTGCGCGACCCGTGGGCGATGGTGCCGTCGCTCGGCAACCTGGACGCGTACATTTCGGCCGCCAACCGCATCCCGCTGCTCACCCATGAGCAGGAGCTGTCGCTCGCCCGCAAGCTGCGTGCCGAAGGCGATCTGCAGGCCGCCGGGCAGCTGGTGCTGTCGCACCTGCGGCTCGTCGTCTCGATCTCCCGCCAATACCTCGGCTACGGCCTGCCGCACGGCGACCTGATCCAGGAAGGCAACGTCGGTCTGATGAAAGCCGTCAAGCGCTTCGACCCCGATCAGGGCGTGCGCCTGGTGAGCTACGCGATCCACTGGATCAAGGCCGAGATCCACGAGTACATCCTGAAGAACTGGCGCATGGTCAAGGTGGCCACCACCAAGGCGCAGCGCAAGCTGTTCTTCAACCTGCGCTCGATGAAGCAGAGCCTGAAGGGCGACGCGCTCGACATGGACACCCATCGCACAACGCTGACGCAGGGCGAGGTCGACACCGTCGCGCGCGAGCTGAACGTCAAGCGCGAAGAGGTGCTGGAGATGGAAACCCGACTGTCCGGCGGCGACGTGGCGCTCGAGCCGCAGACCGACGACGGCGAGGAAAGCTACGCACCCATCGCCTACCTGGCCGATGAAAGCAGCGAACCGAGCCGGGTGCTCGAAGCGCAGCGACGCGACTGGCTGGCCGGCGACGGCATCAGCCGCGCGCTCGACGCGCTCGACGCGCGCAGCCGCCGCATCGTCGAAGAGCGCTGGCTGAAGGTCAACGACGACAGCTCGGGCGGCATGACGCTGCACGACCTGGCGGCCGAATACGGCGTCAGCGCCGAGCGCATCCGCCAGATCGAAGTGGCGGCGATGAAGAAGATGCGCAAGGCCTTGGGCGACGCCGCCTGAGCGATCGCGCCAGCATGCACGAACGCGGGTTCCGGCCCGCGTTTTTGTTTTCGCCTCGCAAATTTGTCACGCCGGCGACACGGTCACTCGTCCTTGTCAGTTGAGCGCAAGCGGGCTCGCCAACAGTCCGCTCGGCGCCAACAACTCACAGGAGATCTGCCATGCATCGCCCCGTTCTCGCCGCCTTCCGCACGCTGGCGTTCACCAGCGCGCTGGTCTTGAGCGCGGCTGCCGGTGCCAACGACGGCGTCAGCGCGACCTCGATCCGCCTGGGCATGTCGTCGCCGCTGTCTGGTCCGACCGGCGCCTATGGTCGGGCGATGAAGGAAGGCATCGAGGCCTGCTTCGCTCGCGTCAATGCCTCCGGCGGCGTGGCCGGGCGGCAGCTCGAGCTGGTGGCGCTCGACGACGGCTACGAGACCGAGCCGGCGGTGGCCAATGCGCGCCGGCTGGTCGAGCAGGAAAAGGTGTTTGCGCTGATGGGCTTTTACGGCAGCTCGCCCACCGCCGCAGTGCTGCCGGTGCTCGACGCGTCGGGTGTGCCGCTGATCGGCACGATCAGCGGGTCGGAAGCGCTGCGCAAGCCGGTGAACCGCCACATGTTCCACCTGCGCGCGAGCTACGGCGACGAGACCGCGGCGATCATCAAGAACCTGACCACCGTGGGCATCCAGCGCGTCGCCGTGCTGTACCAGGACGACGGCTTCGGGCAGGCCGGGCTGAAGGGCGTCGTCGACGCGCTGGCGACGCACCAGCTGGCGCCGGTGGCGGCCGCCTCGGTGCCGCGCAACTCGGTCGAGGTGGGCCCGGCGGTCGCGACGATCAGCAAGTCGAACGCCCAGGCGGTCGTGCTGGTGACGCTGTACCGGCCGACGGCGGAGTTCATCAAGCAGATGCGCGCTGCCGGCGCGGCGCCGTTCTTCGTCGCCTTGTCGCCGGTCGGCACCGACCAGCTGATCACCGAGATGGGCCCGGCGAACACCCGCGGCATCCAGGTGTCGCAGGTCATTCCCTACCCCTGGGGCGACAAGGTCGAGGTCGTGCGCGAGTACAAGAAGGCGCTCGGCGCCTACAACAAGAACGCGACGGTCTCGTACTACGGGCTCGAGGGCTACCTGAACGCCAGGCTGGTGGTCGCCGCGCTGGAGCGCGCCGGCGCCAACCCCACGCGCGAGCGCCTGATGGTGGCCCTGCGCAGCGCGCCGTTCAACCTCGACGGCTACCGCGTCAACTTCGCGCCCGGCAGCAACTCCGGCTCGAACTACGTCGAGATCAGCGTCGTCGGCAGCAACGGGCGCATCCTGAACTGAGAGGCTGAGTTTTTCGTCGCGCACATCCAACTCCCGTTCGGGCTGAGCTTGTCGAAGCCAGGTGCAGGCACTTCGACAGGCTCAGTGCGAACGGGAATTGGGTATCGCGAAAAAAACTCTCAGCCTCCGAGCCGAGCTCAGGATGCAAGCAACGCCTTGATGTCCGCCACCAGCGCATCGGCGCCGCTGCCGTAGCGCTCGAACAAGCGGATCCGGCCCTGCGTGTCGAACACGTAGGAGCCGGCGCTGTGGTCCATGCTGTAGCTGTCGGC
>DASXQQ010000376.1:0-10514 GCA_036507085.1 Piscinibacter sp.
CCACCTAAAATCCGCTTCTTCTTCCCCGATCGCTGAAAGCCCCTCCATGAGCCTCAAATGCGGCATCGTGGGCCTGCCCAATGTCGGCAAGTCCACCCTGTTCAACGCGCTGACCAAAGCCGGCATCGCCGCCGAGAACTATCCGTTCTGCACCATCGAACCCAACGTGGGCATCGTCGAGCTGCCTGACCCGCGGCTCGATGCGCTGTCGGCGATCGTCAAGCCCGAGCGCGTGGTGCCGGCGATCGTCGAGTTCGTCGACATCGCCGGTCTGGTGGCCGGCGCGTCCAAGGGCGAGGGCCTGGGCAACCAGTTCCTCGCCCACATCCGCGAGACCGACGCGATCGTCAACGTGGTGCGCTGCTTCGACGACGAGAACGTGGTGCACGTGGCCGGCCGCATCGACCCGGTCTCCGACATCGAGGTCATCCAGACCGAGCTGTGCCTGGCGGACCTCGCCACCGTCGAGAAGAGCCTGCAGCGCTACACCAAAGTGGCCAAGGCCGGCAACGACAAGGAAGCGCAGCGCCTCGTGGACGTGCTGGCCAAGTGCCAGGCCGCGCTCGATCAAGCCCGCCCGGTGCGCAGCATCGCCTTCAGCAAGGAAGAGCAGGCAGTGCTGAAGCCCCTGTGCCTGATCACCGCGAAGCCGGCGATGTTCGTCGGCAACGTCGACGAGCACGGCTTCGAACACAACCCCCACCTCGACAAGCTGCGCGCCTACGCCGAAGGCCAGAAGGCGCCGGTGGTGGCGATCTGCGCCAAGACCGAAGCCGAACTCGCCGACCTGGACGACGCCGACCGGATGATGTTCCTCGAAGAGATGGGCCAGACCGAGCCGGGCCTGAACCGGCTGATCCGCGCCGCGTTCAAGCTGCTCGGCCTGCAGACCTACTTCACCGCGGGCGTGAAGGAAGTGCGCGCCTGGACCATCCACGTCGGCGACACCGCGCCGCAGGCGGCCGGCGTGATCCACACCGACTTCGAGCGCGGCTTCATCCGCGCCCAGACCATCGCTTTCGACGACTTCATCGCCTTCAAGGGCGAGCAGGGCGCAAAGGACGCGGGCAAGATGCGCGCCGAAGGCAAGGAGTACGTGGTGAAGGACGGCGACGTGATGAACTTTCTGTTCAACGTGTGAGCCCCAGCGATGGGACCACGGCCACCCTGGTCCCGATCTTTGCCAGGCATCCGTCCGTGCATTAACATATTGGTGTCAAAACACCAATGCGAGGCTGGCATGAGCCGTCTGACCATCACCCTGTCAGAGGCGCGCTACCGGGCGCTCAAGGAAGCGTCGGCGCAGCGCGACAAGACCATCGGGCAGCTGATCGACGAAAGCCTGGACTTCTATGGCATCAAGTCGAGGGAGGATGCCCGTGACCTCGTGCGCCGCGCGCGGGCGCACAGCAAACTGACCGAAACCCAGGCGCTTGCGGTTGCGCAGCAGCAGGTTCGAGCGGTGCGCCGCAAGCCGTGAGTCGCCCGGCAGTCATCGTCGACACCAACATTGTCGTAGCGGGTTTGCTGACAACCCACGACGCCTCGCCCGTCGCCCGCATCCTCGACGGCATGTTGGGCGCTGCCTTTCCCTTCGTGGTGTCCGAAGCCCTGCTGGCCGAATACCGCAGCGTGCTGGTTCGGCCGACCCTGCGCAAGCTGCACGGGCTGACGATCGCCGAGGTGGAGACCATCCTGACCGACATTGCCCAGCATGCGATCGTGTTGGCACCCCTGCCTGCGCCGCCTGCTCCCGATCCTGGCGATCAGCTGTTGTGGGGTTTGCTCGCAGCCAGGGCAGACTTGCTGCTGGTCACTGGCGACAAGCTGCTGCTTCGCGATGCAGGCATGCAGGGTCGAGTGATTTCGCCGCAAGCGTTTGTCGCTGGCGTTTGACCCCGGTCAGCGACAATCTCAACTTATGAAAGCGGGTACGAAATGAAGACCGGATCAATGCAACCCAGCATTGGCACGACCCGCCGTCCGATCTTCCTGTCCAACGTGTGAACCTCATGCGCCGCTGGCCGCTCATCCTGCTGGCCACCGCGCTCGCCTACGGCGTTCTGGGCTGGGCATCGCTGCGGCTGGCGATTTCGCCCGGCTATGCGTCCCCGCTGTATCCGCCGGCCGGCATCGCGCTCGCCTGCGTGCTGGTGTACGGCTGGCGCGTCGCGCCGGCGGTGGCGCTCGGCGCGTTCGGCGTCAATTGGTGGCTCGATGGCGACGCGGCGAGCGGCTTGACCGCCTTCGCGCTGCCGGGGGCCATCGCTTGCGGCGCGGCGCTGCAGGCGGTCGTCGGCGCGATGCTGGTGCGTCGCCTCGTGCCGCAGCCGCTCACCTTGTCCGAGCCGCGCGACATCGCGCTGTTCTTCAGCGCCGGCGCCTTCGTCGCCTGTCTGATCAGCGCGACGGTCGCCACCACCGCCTTGGCCGCCGCCGGCACCGTCGCGCCGCCACGCCTGCCGTTCACCTGGCTCACCTGGTGGATCGGCGATTCGTTCGGCACGGTGATTGCCGCGCCGATCGTGCTGACGCTGATCGGACGTCCGCGCGAAGACTGGGCGCCGCGGCGCCTGACGGTGGGCCTCACGCTGGCCACGGTCACCGGCTTGATGGCCGCGATGATCGCCCTGGTGGCCCGCTGGGACGAAGAGCGCCTGCGCAGCAACTTCGAGCGCGAAGCGCAGAGCGCCGCGTCGACGCTGTCATTCCGCTTGCAGGAGCCGCTGCACGCGCTGGAGGCCGTGCGCGGCGTCTACATCGCATCGGACCATGTCGGCCGCGACGAATTGCGGCGCGCCGCGAAGGCCTGGACCGATGGCTTCGGCCAGTTGCAGGCGATCGGTTTCAGCGAGCGCGTGCAGCGCGCCGACCTGACGGCGTTCGAGGCGGCCGTGCGGGCCGAAGGCGTGGCGAACTACCACGTGTTCGACCGCGCCGACCAGGGCGACGGGGTTGCCCCCGACAATGAAGTGATCGCCGTGCGCTACATCGAGCCGATGGACGGCAACGCCAGTGCACTGGGTGTCAACGCGCTGTCGGTGCCGGCGGCGCGCGGCGCGGTCGAAACGGCGGTGCGCACCGACCGGCCGGCGGCCAGCCTCGGGTTCGCGCTGACCCAGCGCGCCGGTGCGCTCGATCAGACCGGCGTGGTCGTCTTCCACGCGATCTACAAGGGCGCGCCGACGAGCGTCGCGGAACGCCTCGCGGCGGTGCGCGGCGTCGTCTTCGTCACGCTGCGCATGGACGACACCGTGCGCAGTCTCGTCGACCAGATGCCACCCTACCTGACGCTCTGCGTGATCGACACCGAGGCCCCGGCACCCCGGCGGCGCCTGTCCGGCCCCGCCGGCTGCGAAGCGCAGACACCCGGCTTGATGCACGCGCGAGCGCTCGCCTTCGCCGGCCGGCCGTGGGAGCTGCGCATCTATGCCGACCCGGCCGAGCTGCCGGGCGCGCGCGACAGCAACGCCTGGCTGTTCTCGGTGGTCGGCCTGATGTCCGCGTCGGTGCTGGGCGCGCTGCTGCTGACCGTGACCGGGCGCACGCGCCGCATCGAGGCGGCCGTGCGCGAGCGCACTGCCGCGCTGACCCAGCAGGTGCGCGAACGCGAGCATGCGGAGGCGGCGATGCGCGAGAGCGAGCAGCGCTTTCGCAACATCTTCAACAACGTGCCGATCGGCGTTTGCTACACCGACCTGCGCGGCAACGTGAAGCAGACCAACCCGCGGTTTTGCGAACTGGTGGGCCACAGCGCCGACGAGCTGCTGGGCATGACCGCGGCCGACTTCACCCACCCCGACGACGTGGCGCAGGACCGCGAGTTCTCGGCCCAGCTGATCAACGGTGACTTCCCGCTCTACCGTCGCCACAAGCGCTACGTCAGCCGCTCCGGCGACACCCTGTGGGTGCAGACGACGGTGTCGCTGCTGCGCGACGAGAACGGCCGGCCGTGGCGCATCGTCGGCGCGGTGGAAGACATCACCGAGCACCTGAAACTGGCCGAAGCCGAGCGCGCGCGCGAAGCGGCCGAAGCTTCGAACCGCGCGAAGAGCGATTTCCTCTCGCGCATGAGCCACGAGCTGCGCACGCCGCTGAATGCGATGCTCGGCTTCGCGCAGCTGCTCGAGCTCGACCAGCGTCAGCCGCTCGCCGACGCCCAGCGACCCTGGGTTGCGCAGATCCAGCAGGCCGGCTGGCACCTGCTCGAGATGATCAACGACGTGCTCGACCTGTCGCGCATCGAGTCGGGCAATCTGCGCCTGAGCACCGAGACGCTGGACCTGGCCGAGCTGCTCACCGCGACCGTTCCGATGGTCGAAGGCGAGGCGCACAAGCGCGGCATCGTCATCAGCCAGAGCCTCGCCGCGGAAGCCCGCGGCGTGCGGGCCGACGCGACACGCCTGAAGCAGATCCTGACCAACCTGCTGAGCAACGCGGTCAAGTACAACAGCGACGGCGGGCGCATCCATGTGGCGAGCCGGCTCGACGGCGAGACCGTCGAGCTCGCGGTCACCGACACCGGTCTCGGCATGACCCCGTCGCAGCTGAGCGAGCTGTTCCAGCCGTTCAACCGCCTCGGCCGCGAACGATCCCATCAGGAGGGCACCGGCATCGGGCTCGTGATCAGCCAGCGCCTGGCGGAGCTGATGGGGGGCAGCCTGCGCGCGCGCAGCGTGCCCGGCGAGGGCTCGTCGTTCATCCTGTCGCTGCCGGCGGTGATCGACCCTGACACCGTGCCGTCAGACCTCGACGACATCACCACCGGGTCCGCGCAGTACCACCGCCGGATCGTCCACTATGTCGAGGACAACGAGACCAACGTCGAGGTGATGCGCGGTGTGCTGGCGCAGCGCCCGCAGGTCCAGCTGGAGGTGTCGATCACCGGCCTCGATGGTCTGGCGTCGATCCGCGCCCGCCGCCCCGACGTGATCCTGCTCGACATGCACCTGCCCGACATCAGCGGCATGGAACTGCTGCGCCACCTGAAGGCCGACCCGGGCACCGCCGCGATTCCCGTGGTCGCGGTGTCCGCCGACGCGCTCGGCGCCCAGATCGACGCCGCGCTCGAAGCGGGCGCGCACCGCTACCTCACCAAGCCGGTGAGCGTGAACGAGCTGCTGGCGGCGCTCGACGAGTTGCTGGACAAGGTCGATACGCGCTACAGCTGAGCCGACGTGCTGTTAGTTATTCCTGTGAAGTATCTCGGCCGGAATTTCATCTCGGGTTAACCCGATTCCGTGCGCCGAGCATTTAGTTAAGTATCAGAACTGTTTTTGATTCTGGGAGTCCCGCCGTGCCGACCCCGTCCTTCCCCCGCTGCGACCGCTCATGAGCGAGCCGCGCTATCGCCCGGTGTCGCTCGGCGGTTCGCTGGCCGCGAACTTCGTCGTCCGCGCCGACGGCAGCACGCGGGTCACGTCGCAGGAGGCGCTGCGGCCCTGCCCGCTGCGGCTGACCGACCGGCTGCTGCACTGGGCTGCGCACGCCCCCGAACGCACGCTGGCGGCGCGCCGCGTCGAGGGCGGCGAGTGGCGGCACCTGAGTTACGCCGAGGCGGTGCGAGGCGCACGCTCGATCGCCCAGGCGCTGATCGAGCGCGAACTGAGCGCGGAGCGGCCGGTCGCGATCCTGTCGGACAACGACCTCGAGCATCTGCTGCTGTCGCTCGCCTGCATGCTCGCCGGCGTGCCGTATGCGCCGATCTCGCCGGCCTATTCGCTGATGTCGCAGGACCACGGCAAGCTCAAGCACATCCTCGGCGTGCTGACGCCGGGCCTGGTGTTTGCGGCCAGCGGCTCGGCCTACGCCCGCGCGATCCATGCCGCGGTGCCGCGTGACTGCGCGGTCGTGCTCACCCACGGCCGCATTGACGCTCGCAACAGCACGAGCTTCAGCGAGCTGCTGGCGACGGCCACCAGCGCGCAGGTCGACGCCGCGCACGCCAAGGTCGGCCCCGACACGATCGCCAAGTTCCTCTTCACCTCCGGCTCGACCCAGCTGCCCAAGGGCGTGATCAACACGCAGCGCATGCTGTGCAGCAACCAACAGATGATCCTGCAGTGCTTTCCGACGCTGGGCGAAGAGCCGCCTGTGCTGGTCGACTGGCTGCCGTGGAACCACACCTTCGGCGGCAACCACAATGTCGGGCTCGTCATCTACAACGGCGGCACGCTCTACATCGACGACGGCAAGCCGACACCGGCACTGATCGGCGAGACGCTGCGCAACCTGCGCGAGATCGCGCCGACGGTGTACTTCAACGTGCCCAAGGGCTTCGAGGAAATCGCCAATGCGATGGAGGCCGACCGCCCGCTGCGCGACACCTTGCTGTCGCGCGTGAAGATGTTCTTCTTCGCCGGCGCGGGCCTGTCGCAACCGGTGTGGGACAAGCTCGACCGCGTGGCCGAAGCCGCTTGCGGCGAGCGCATTCGCATGCTCACGGGCCTCGGGATGACCGAAACGGCGCCGTTCGCGATCTGTGCCAATGGGCCACAAGTGAAGTCGGGCTACATCGGCTTGCCGGCGCCGGGCATCGAGCTCAAGCTCGTGCCGACGGGCGACAAGACCGAGCTGCGCTACCGCGGGCCCAACGTGACGCCGGGCTACTGGCGCGCGCCGCAGCAGACCGCCGAGTCGTTCGACGACGAAGGCTTCTACTGCAGCGGCGATGCGCTGAAAGTCATCGACCCGGCGACGCCGCAACTCGGCTTCGCCTTCGACGGCCGCATCGCCGAGGACTTCAAGCTCGCCACCGGCACCTTCGTCTCGGTCGGGCCGCTGCGTGCAAAGGTCATCGCGCAGGGTGACCCCTGCGTGCAGGACGCCGTCATCGCCGGCATCAACCGCAACGACATCGGCGTGCTGGTCTTTCCGCGCATCGACACCTGCCGCCAGCTTGCCGGCCTGGCCGCCACGGCGGCGGTGGGCGAAGTGCTCGCCGCCGCGCCGGTTCGCTTGTTCTTCCAGCAGCTCGTCGATCGTCTGCACGCCAGCGGCTCGGGCAGCGCCACCCGCGTCGCGCGCGCGCTGGTGCTGCTCGATCCACCGAGCATCGACCGCGGCGAGATCACCGACAAGGGCTCGATCAACCAGCGCGCCGTGCTCACGCACCGCGAGGCGCTGGTCGAGCGGCTGTATGGCGGCGGCGATGGCGTGATCGTCCCCGCGGCATCGATCGAGAGGGCCTGAACCATGCCTCGAACCACCACCCACACCGTCGCCGTGCAGTTCGGCGACTGCGATCCGGCGGGGATCGTCTTCTTCCCCAATTTCTCGCGCTGGATGGACGCGGCCTCGCTGTCGTTTTTCATGCAATGCGGCGTGCCGCCGTGGCGCGAGCTGGTAAAAACGCGGGGCATCGTCGGCACCCCGCTGCTCGAAATCAACACCAAGTTCATGAAGGCCGTCACCTATGGAGAGACGATCACCGTGACGACGCATGTCGAGGAATGGCGCGCGAAGGTCTTCGTGCAGATGCACTCGGTGATGCGGGGCGATGAGCTGGTCTGTGTCGGGCGCGAGGTGCGCGCCTTCGTCAAGCGCGATGAGAACGACCCGGATCGACTGCGCGCGATTCCCGTGCCTGAGGACATCAAGGCGCTGTGTTCCTGATTTCGATTCCAAAACCCATCGGAGACAAAGCCCCATGAAAGTACTCAAGCCCCTGGTCGCCGCTCTCGCCTCGCTGTGGCTCAGCACCGCCGCGCAGGCCGACGTGACCATCGGCATCAGCCTGCCGCTCACCGGCCCGGCGTCGGGGCTGGGCATTCCGATGAAGAACCAGATCGCGCTGTGGCCGCAATCAATCGCCGGCGAGAAGCTCAACCTGATCGTGCTCGACGACGCCACCGACCCGACCAACGGGGTGAAGAACGCGAAGCGCTTCGTCACCGAGGACAAGGTCGACATCATCATGGGCTCGGCGGCGACGCCGGTGGCCATCGCGATGGCCGACGTGGCGGCCGAATCAGGCACGGTGCAGCTGTCGTTCTCGCCGGCGCAGCTGCCGCCCGGCAAGGACAGCTGGACCTTCCGCCTGCCGCAGTCGAACGCGGTGATGGCGCATCCGATGGTCGACCACATGAAGAAGCAGGGCGTGAAGACGGTCGGCTTCCTCGGCTACACCGACGCCTACGGCGAAGGCTGGCTGAAGGACTTCACGGCGGTGGCCGAGAAGGCCGGCATCAAGGTCGTCGCGGTCGAGCGCTTCGCACGCCCCGACACCAGCGTGACCGGGCAGGCGCTCAAGCTCGCCAGTGCCAACCCGGACGCGATGCTGCTCGTCGCCTCGGGCAGCGGCGCGGCCATGCCGGAGAAGGCCATCGTCGAGCGCGGCTACAAGGGCAAGATCTACCAGACCCACGCGGCGGCCACGCGTGACCTGATGCGCATCGGCGGCAAGGACGTCGAAGGCACCTTCGTCGTCTCCGGCCCGGCGGTGATCGCCGAGCAGCTGCCCGACACGCACCCGTCGAAGAAGGTCGCGATCGACTTCGTGCAGAAGTACGAGAAGGTCTACGGCGCGGGTTCGCGCAACCAGTTCGCCGGCCACGCCTACGACACGGTGATCGTGCTGGAGAAGGTGCTGCCGGTCGCGCTGAAGAAGGCCAAGCCCGGCACCAAGGAATTCCGCGCCGCGCTGCGCGACGCGATCGAGACCATGGGCCGCACCGTGTTCTCGCACGGGGTGATGAACTGGACCCACGACGACCATTGGGGCTTCACCAACGAGACCGGTGTGATGCTGAAGGTGGTGAACGGCGACTGGAAGGTGGAGTGACGGCGCGCAACCGCGACACCCCATGGACTTCTCCATCGCCAGCATCCTGATGCTGGACGGCGCCACCAACGGCGCCATCTACGCGCTGCTGGCGCTGGCGACGGTGCTGGTGTTCGCCGTCACGCGGGTGATCTTCATCCCGCAAGGCGAGTTCGTCGCCTACGGCGCGCTGACGCTCGCGATGCTGCAGCTCGGCGTGGTGCCGGGCACCGTCTGGCTGCTGCTTGCGCTCGCGCTGCTGGCGGCGCTGCTCGATGCCGTTGCAGCGGCGCGCCGCGGCCTCCCGCCAGCGGCGATTGCGCTCGCCGTTGCGAAGGTGCTCTTGTGGCCATTGCTCGTCGCCGCGGTCAGCGTCTGGGCCGCCGCACGCCAATGGCCGTTGGGGATGCAGAGCCTGCTGACGCTCGCGATCGTCACGCCGCTCGGGCCGCTGGTCTATCGCCTCGCCTACGAGAAGCTCGCCGACGCCAGCGTGCTGGTGCTGCTCATCGTCTCGGTCGGTGTGCACTTCGCGCTGACCGGCCTGGGCCTCGTGTTCTTCGGCGCCGAGGGCTTTCGCAACCCGAGCTTCTGGGACGCGCGTTTCTCGGCCGGTGCGCTCACGCTGTCGGGCCAGACGCTGATCATCTTCATGGTGTCGGTGGCGCTGATGATCGCGCTGTTTCTCTTCTTCGAGCGCACGCTGCGCGGCAAGGCCTTGCGCGCGACCGCGGTGAACCGGCTCGGCGCGCGGCTGATGGGCATTTCCACCTCGGCCGCGGGCAAGCTGAGCTTCGGCCTCGCCGCATTCATCGGCGCGCTGTCGGGCCTGCTGATCGGGCCGACGACGACGATGTTCTACGACACCGGTTTTCTGATCGGCCTGAAGGGCTTCGTCGCGGCGATCTTCGGCGGGCTCGCAAGCTACCCGGCCGCGGCCTTGGGCGCCCTCTTCGTCGGGCTGCTCGAATCCTTCGGTTCGTTCTGGGCCAGCGCGTTCAAGGAAGTGATCGTCTTCACGCTGATCATTCCGGTACTGCTGTGGCGCTCGTTCCAGCACGGCCACGCCGACGAGGAGGAGTGACGTGAGCCGCACGCGCTGCCTCGCCGCCTTCTCCTTGCTGCTCGTCGCCTTGCCGCTGCTGCCGGTGCCCGAGTTCTGGATCACGCAGGCCAACTACATCGGCCTGTACACGCTGGTGGTCATCGGCCTGGTGCTGCTGACCGGCGTGGCCGGACTCACCTCGTTCGGACAGGCGGCCTTCGTCGGGCTCGGCGCCTACACCGCGGCGTACCTCACGAGCGTGCATGCCGTTTCGCCCTGGCTCACGCTGTGGATCGGCCTGGCGATCACCGGCGGCGCGGCGCTGCTGCTCGGCTGGATCACGTTGCGCATGTCGGGCCACTACCTGCCGCTCGCGACCATCGCCTGGGGCCTGAGCCTGTACTACCTGCTCGGCAACATCGACGCGCTGGGCAAGTACGACGGGCTGCTCGGCATCGCGCCGATCGGCTTTTTCGGCATCGACCTGAACACCGGCCGCAGCTTCTTCTACCTGCTGTGGGCGCTGGTGGTGCTGGCCTCGGTGGCCGTCATTCACCTGCTCGATTCGCGCACCGGCCGCGCGCTGCGCGCGGTGAAGGGCGGCTCGACCATGGCCGAGGCGATGGGCGTCGACACCTTCCGCGTCAAGGTCACCGCCTTCGTGCTGGCCGCGCTGCTGGCCAGCGTCTCGGGCTGGCTGTTCGCGCA
>DASXQQ010000377.1:0-2852 GCA_036507085.1 Piscinibacter sp.
TAAAACGTGCCCGCTCCGCTGACATCTTTGCGCGGGGGGGCTGCGCTGAAATCTGTATCGCTTAGCTTGTAGCAAGCGCGGGCTGCGCCCTTGGATGTGGCCCCCGGGCCGGCGCGGAAGTAACCGTCGAAATCGACGGCCGTGGCCGGGGTCGAGAGGGCCGCTGCGGCCGCCGCGATGGCGGCCAAGGACAAGGTGGCGCGAATGTTTCGACTCATCGGATGTCTCCTGGTGTGGTTGAACGTTCGGAGCCGGCCGGCCCCTCACCGGCGCAGATTATTAATGCTACGTTAACTTCAATAAGCTAGTGTTAACACTATGTTTATCGAATAACGCCACGGTCATCGGTTTCGTCCATGTGCGGGTAAACGACAGGCGTAGAAGAGTTAAGAAATTATTAATCTCCGTCGTTCGACGACGAGGATCAAGCTGTCCAAGAAGGTGAAACGCGATGAGGGTGACGAGACGAATGGGCTACCGCTGGAGGGGCATGCTGGCCGCGACGGCGCTGTGGGCCGTGGCTGCGTGCGCATGGGCAGGGCAAGTCGAGGTGCTGCACTGGTGGACCAGCGGCGGAGAGAGCAAATCGGTCGAGGAACTCAAGCGCCTGCTGGCCTCCCAGGGCCACACCTGGCGCGACTTCGCCGTCGTCGGTGGTGGCGGCGACAGCGCGATGAGCGTGCTGCGAGCCCGTGTGCTCGCCGGCAATCCGCCCGCCGCGGCGCAGATCAAGGGGCCGGCCATTCAGGAGTGGGGACGGCTCAACGTGTTGGCCGACCTGGAAGAAGTGGCGACGCTGCAGAAATGGGACGCCCAGCTGCCGCGCGTGGTCGCCGATGTGATGAAGGTGAACGGCCGCTACGTGGCGGTGCCCGTCAACGTGCACCGGGTGAACTGGCTGTGGATCAACCGCGATGCGTTGCTCAAGACCGGCTTGCGGGTGCCGAACACTTGGGACGAGTTCTTCGCGGTGGCCGAAAAGATGCGGCAGATCGGCATCGTGCCAGTCGCGCACGGCGGCCAGTCGTGGCAGGAATTCACCACCTTCGAATCGGTGGTGCTCGGCGTGGGCGGTGCCGAGTTCTACCGGCGCGCGTTCGTCGACCTTGAGCCGGGCGCGCTGCGCAGCGACACGATGAGCCGTTCGCTGCAGACATTCCGCCGCATCAAGGACTACACCGACGCCCGCGCCCCCGGTCGCGACTGGAACGTCGCGACGGCGATGGTCATTCGCGGTGAAGCGGGCATGCAATTCATGGGCGACTGGGCCAAGGGAGAGTTCCTTGCGGCAGGCAAACAGCCGGCCAAGGATTTCGTCTGCGTGTCGGCGCCCGGCACCTCACGCGCCTACAGTTTCAACGTCGACAGCTTTGCGATGTTCAGGCTCAAGGACCCGGCGGCCATTCAGGCGCAAAAGGCGCTGGCCGCGACCATCATGCGACCCGAGTTTCAGGAGTCCTTCAATCTCAACAAGGGCTCGATTCCGGTGGGTGCCGGCGTGCGCATGGACCGCTTCGATCTGTGCGCGCAGGAGTCGAGCGCATACTTTGCGGCCACGGCGATGATCAACACGCTGGTGCCGTCGATCGCGCACCTGATGGCGCAGCCCGCAGGCATCGAGGGCGCCATGCGCGAAGCCGTCGCCGCCTATTGGAACAACGAGCGCATGACCACCGACGAGACGATGACTCGGCTGGTGGCCGCGGCGAAGCCCAGGCTCGCGAAGGGCATCAAGCCATGAAGCGCGCGAGAGCGAACTTTCCATGGCTGGTGGCCGACGCCGGCGGCACCAATGTCCGCTTTGGCTGGGTCACCGACAGTGGCTGCGAGGTTCAGCATGTCCACAAGTTGACGGTGGCTCACTACGCGCAACCCGCGCTGGCCGTGCGGGCCTACCTGGACCGCTTGTCTGCAACGCTCGGCAGCGAATTCCGCATGCCACGCTGGGCAGCCCTCGCAGTCGCGACCGCAGCGGATCGCGACATTGTCGAGCTGACCAACAGCCGGTGGCGGTTTTCGCCGGCGGCCCTGAGGGACGAATTGGGGCTGGACGGCTTGCTGGTGCTCAACGACTTCGAAGCGCTGGCGCTGGCGCTGCCGCGGTTGCGGCCATCGCAACTGCGATATCACGGAGCCGCGATCCGCCTGCCGGGCACGCTGGCCGTGATCGGCCCCGGCACCGGACTGGGGGTGTCGGGCGTCGCGCGCTCGTCCACCGGATGGCTGCCCGTGGCGAGCGAAGGCGGGCATGCCACCCTGGCGTCGGGCGACGACTTCGAGAGCGCGCTGCTGCAGCACGTGCGCAGGCAGTTCGAGCATGTCTCCGCCGAGCGGCTGCTATCGGGCATCGGTCTGCCGGTGCTGCACGGCGCGGTGGCGGCGGTGCTCGGAGTGGCCGTCGAGCCGTTGGCCGCGGAGGCCGTGGTCGAGCGGGCCTTGGCGGGAGGCGATGTGGTCTGCGATCGCGTACTCGACGTGTTTTGCGCGCTGCTCGGCGGCTTCGCAGGCAACGTCGCATTGACGCTCGGCGCGCGTGGCGGCGTGTTCATCGGCGGCGGGATCGTGCCGCGGCTGGGCGAGCGTTTCTTCGCGTCGCGCTTTCGCGAGCGCTTCGAGGCGAAGGGCCGTCTGCGCCCGTACCTCGAAGCCATACCGACCGCGCTCATTACCGACACCCTGGCCGCGCTGGATGGCGCCGCGATGGCCATCGAGCAGCGGCGGGCCTGACGAGAGGCTTGGGCGTTCGCGATGACAGCCGGGTCTTACTCGACGGGGTCGCGTTCGAAGGCGAACTGGCTGCGCAGCGCCGGGTACAGCCCGCGGAAGCGCTCGTAGCGCAGCGCGAGCAGCCC
>DASXQQ010000378.1:0-5450 GCA_036507085.1 Piscinibacter sp.
CCCTGTGCGGCGTCGAGCGCGGCGGCGATCGGGGCGCACTCCTCGAGAAGCTGCGCACCCCATTCGGCGATCGTCACTTCGTCGCTGCCGCGCTCGAGGCGCAGGTTCGGCTCGCGGCCGCGCTCTGCCGTGCGATGCTGGTTGCGCGCGAGCGCCGCGATCTCGTCGGGCGTGTCCGGCGGGCTGTCGGCCAGCAGGCAGTGCAGGAGGAAGACGTCGAGAAGGCGAATCGTGCCGGCGCCGATGCCCACCGGCTCGAAGGGGTCGAGATCCATGCAACGCACCTCGACATACTCGACGCCGCGCTCGCGCAGCGCGTGCAGCGGTCGCTCGCCGGGCCGGATGACGCGCTTGGGCCGGATCGTGCCGTAGAACTCGTTCTCGATCTGCAGCAAGGTGGTGGCGAGTTGGTTGTACTCGCCGCCCGGGTTGAGAATGCCGAGCGCCTCGTACGGCGGGTACGGCCGCGTCAGCGCCTCGTGCAGCGACGCGCCGTAGCTGTCGAGGCTGTTGTAGCTCACCGAGAGGCTTGCCTGCGCGTCGCTCTGGTAGCCCAGCCGGCCCATGCGAAGCGACGTGGCGTGAGGCAGGTGCAGCGTGTGGTTGCCGAGCGCTTGCAGCCGGTGTTCACGCCCCGCGACGAAGCTCGAGCAGACGGCGGGCGAGGCGCCGAACAGGTACAGCAACAGGAACGAATGCCGCCGGAAATTGCGGATCAGGGCGAAATAGTCATCGCTCGAGACGCCCGGCATCGACCAGTTGTAGTGGATGCCCGAGATCGTTTGCATGCGCCGGCCGTAGCGGTGGCCCAGGCCCATGCGATAGACGCTCTTGGCCCGGCCCACGTTCGACGCGCCGTAGCTGCCGATCGGAATCGTTTCGTCGGCCGGCAGCCCGCACGGCATGCTTCCCACCCACAGCAGCTCGTCGCCGATTTCGCGATAGACGAACTGGTGAATCTGCGTCAATTCGTCGAGGCACGACGTCACGCCCGCGTGCACGCCAGTGATGAACTCGAGCTGCGATTCGCTGAAGTCGGTGGTGATGTTCGGGTGGGCGAGGGCGGATCCGAGCGCCGCCGGATGGGGAGTCAGGGCGAGCCCCCCACCGGGTTGTGCGCGCAGGCTCTCCTTCTCGATGCCGCGCCGGATGCCGTGTAGGTCGGCGCTCTTCAGAGCCCGCAGGCGTTGTTGAAGGCTGGTCAAGCCGAGTCTCCTGTCGCGGTTCGAGCCGAAGGCGCAATCATCGTCGATGCGGGATTCCCTTGCTTCTCGCGCGCCGACGCCGCGAGGCTAGACTCTCGCGGCGCGAGCATCTTCGGAGTGAAGCATGACGACCCCTCGTCCGATGAGTACATCGGCCGGTCCCCCAAGGGGACGCGGGCCGGCTTGGGAGCGGCCCGGCGCTCGACCCGCGCAAGACAGGTTGACACTGGGTGTTCCATGACCTTGCTCGTCGTCGGCCTGCTGCTCTTCCTCGGCATCCATTCGGTGTCGATCGCCGCGCCGGCCTGGCGCGACGCGCAGGTGCTGCGCCACGGCGAGGGGCCGTGGAAGGGGCTGTATTCGATCGCCTCGATCGCCGGCTTCGTCCTGCTCATCGTCGGCTACGGCATCGCACGCCAGTCACCCATCGTTCTCTACGCACCCCCGGCGGGGATGCGCCACCTCGCGCTCGTGCTGATGCTGCCGGTGTTCCCGTTGCTCCTTGCCGCCTACCTGCCCGGGCGCATCCAGGGCGCAGCCAGGCATCCGATGCTGGTCGCGGTGAAGCTGTGGGCGGTGGCGCACTTGCTGGCCAACGGCACGCTCGCTGACGTGCTGCTGTTCGGCGGCTTTCTCGCCTGGGCGGTGGCCGATCGCATCTCGCTGAAGCGCCGCGCGCCACGCACCGTGCCCGGCGCGCTGCCGCGACCGATGAACGATGTGATCGCGGTCGTCGGCGGGCTCGTGCTCTATGGCCTGTTCGTCACCTGGCTGCACCAATGGCTGATCGGGGTCTCCCCGCTCGGATGAGAGGGCTGGCGGGGCCGTGCTCACCCCATCCGCGTCCTCAATTGCCTGGCCAGGCGCTTGCGGTCCACGCCTTCTCCGGCTTCCTGCACCAGCAAGGCATAGAACTCGTCCGCGGTCTGCGCCTGCATTGCGACCTTCTTGATGACGATGCGGGCGATCGGCCCGATGTGGCTGGTCAGCACGCGCAACGCGTGGCCGATGACGGCCGAGGGCAGCGGGCCGCCCGGATCGGTCATCGGCGGCGTGGTGTGCGGCAGCGCCGGCTCGGCGGCCGCTGGAGGGCGGGTGCGTGCGGCACCGGTGGCTGCGACGCGGGTCAGGAAGGCCGCGCGTTCCTTCGCATCGGGGATCTGCTCGGCCACGCGCGCCGTCAGGCTGCGCATGTCGCTGCAGCTGCGCGCGGTCTGGCGCACCAGCAGCTTGGCCATCGGGCCGAGCTGCATGGCGAGCGCGCGTTCGATCGGGGCGAGGTCGTTGGCGTCCCAGCCGGCGATCGTCGAGGCCGACAGCAGCGTGCCGCCGCTGCCCGGCGCGGCATCGTCGTTGAATGCGGCGCTGGCCGGCCGCGCCGCGTCGAACATCGGTACCGGTGCGGCCACGCCGGCCGCCCGCAGCATGGCGTGTCGAAACTCGGCTGCGCCCGCGTAGCGGTCATCCGGATTCTTCGCCAGCGCCTTTGCCACCACTGCATCGAAGACCGCGGAGCGCTTGCTGCTTTCCAGCTGGCTTGGCGGCAACGGCGCTTCGTTGACGGTCTTGTACATCGCCGCCTCGGGCGAGCCGGCGAAGGGCGAGTTGCCGGTCAGCATGCGGTACATCAGCACGCCGGCGGCGAAGATGTCGATGCGGTGGTCCAGCGGCAGGCCCAGGTACTGCTCGGGCGCAATGTAGCCCGGCGTACCGATGAGCGACGTGACCAGCGTCAGCGCGTTGCTCTCGACGCGCGCGATGCCGAAGTCGGTGACCTTCAACTGCCCCTTCGCGGTCATGATGATGTTGGCCGGCTTGATGTCGCGGTGCCAGACGCCGGCGCGGTGCGCGCAGTCCAGCGCGTCGAGCAGCTGATCCATCACGCGCACGATGGTCGGCTCCTCGGGCATGGGGGTCGACGCGAGCAACTGCGAGAGGTTGCGGCCCTCCACATACTCCATCGCGATGAAGGCGGTGGTGTCGTCTTCGCCGTATTCGTAGATCGCGACGATGTTCGGATGCGAGAAGCGACCCGCCGCCTGCGCCTCGTTGCGAAAACGCGCAGCGTAGGACGAGGCGCCGTCGTCCCCTTGGACGAGCTGTTTGCGGATGGTCTTGATCGCGACCGGCCGCTGGATCACCGGGTCGACGGCCTTGTAGACCACGCCCATGGCGCCTTCGCCGATCACTCCGGTGATCGGGTACTTGCCCAGACGCTCAGGGTGGGTCATGACCGCTGCGCGAGTCATCGATCGAGCAGCTTCATCGCATGCGCGAGGCTCTTGCGCATGCGGGTGAACGAGCCGGCGAGCACGCCGATTTCGTCCTTCGACCTCACCCTGAAATCCGGTGCATCGAGTTCGCCCAGGCTCACGCGGTCGGACAGCGCCGAGAGTTGCCGCACCGGCTGGATCACGAGTTTCCACAGCAGCAGGTTCAGCGCCAGGCCGATCAGCAGGAACACCACGCTCAGCAAGCCGATCACGGTGACCAGCGCCTTGTCGGCGCGCTGCAGCGGTACCGACATCGGCACCGACACCACCTGCGCGCCGATCGCCTCGTTGAGCGTCCAGCCGAAGCCGTTGTTGGGGCCGTACTTCGCGACCAGCGTCTGCGGCGCGGCCTCGGCCGTGCTGTGGCACTGCAGGCAGGCCCCGTTGGTGATCTTGATCGGCCGGGCGATGTAGAGCGCGCGGCCGCTGGGCGTGTCGCGCTGGCCGATGAACTCGGCGCGCTCCGGCTGGTTGCGAAACTGCGTGATCACATCGGCTTCCCACTCGACGGCGCGGTCGCGCGGATTGGTCGGATTCAGCATCGCTGGCTTGTAGCCGTAGTCGGGGTACTTGGTGCGCAGCGCGTTAAGGATCTCCATCGACGAGAACGAGGGGATCGATTGCGGCAGGAACTGATGCTCCATCTGCTCCCTGAGCAGCGGTGCGATCTGCGTGGCGGTGTAGGTGCTGACGACACTCGCCTTCTCCATCAAGAGTCGCGCCCGATCGAGCACTTCTTCCTGCGCATCGCGCTGCAGCAGGTTGCGCGCGATCAGCGCGGAAACGGCGAGTCCGCTGACGAACACCGCGAGGAACACCAGGTTGAACTTGAGCAGCAACTTCATCGGAGTCTCGTTGAAAGGGCCGTGCCGCGCGGCGCCCGGTTCAAACCATGGAGTGCGCCGGGTGATGCCGATACATACGTGGGTTATCGGCAGGTGGACGCCTCGGGTGTAACGGCTGACGCGCGGCTGACACGGGCGCCCCGGCGCAATGCGAAACTCGCCGTCGGCCCTGCTCTCTCAAGGAAAGATTTCTGCCACCCCTGCCAAGCCGTCCTTCGGACGGCAGGATTTAACGCACGACTCCCCCGCGCCCCCTCCGAGAGGGGGCTCCAGCATGTTCGACCACACCACCCAGCCCTCCTCCGCGAGGAGGGCTCCAGCTTGTTTGAGGAGCCGGCCTTGCGGCCGGCAACACCTCGCGTGTCGCACAGCGTCTTCGCCGTTACCCACTTCGCGAGGGCTGGGGCCGGCCCGCAAGGCCGGCTCGTCAGACGCGCTGGAGCCCCTCTCGCGGAGAGGGGCTGGGGAGAGCCGTCGAACGTGCTGGAGCCCCCTCTCGGAGGGGGCGCGGGGGAGCTGTGCGTTAAAGCATGCCGTCCGAAGGACGGCTTAACACGGGTGGCCCAATGAGCCCGCCTCTGGCCCGCCTCGCTTCGGTCGACGCGCTGCGCGGCCTCACCGTGGCCGCGATGTTGCTCGTCAACGACGCGGGCGATTGGGGCCATGTGTACGCACCGCTCGAACACGCGGCGTGGAACGGTTGCACGCCCACCGACCTGGTGTTTCCGTTCTTTCTGTTCATCGTTGGTGTCTCGCTGTCGCTGAGCCTCGGCCCGCGCATCGAGGCCGATGCCGACCGCGCCACGTTGCGCCGCACGGTGCTCGCGCGTGCGCTGAGGATTTTCGTGCTTGGCCTGCTGCTGCATGCCGTGGCGTACTGGGTGATCGGTTCGCGCGAGTTCTACCGGCCGATGGGCGTGCTGCAACGCATCGGCCTGTGCTTTGCCGCCGCCGGGGTGCTGGCGATCGAGACGCCGCCTCGCACCCAGTGGCTGGTCTTCGGCGTGCTGCTGCTCGGCTACTGGAATCTGCTGTTGTGGGGCGGCTCGCTCACGAAGGAGGGCAACCTCGCGAGCCGCATCGACACCGCACTCCTCGGCCGCTTCGCCTACGAGTTCGACCCGGTG
>DASXQQ010000379.1:0-10469 GCA_036507085.1 Piscinibacter sp.
GCGGCCGACTTCGTCAAGAAGACCCAGCTCGACGCGCTCGCGATCGCGATCGGCACCAGCCACGGCGCCTACAAGTTCACCAGGAAGCCGACCGGCGACATCCTCGCCATCGACCGCATCAAGGAAATCCACCGGCGCATCCCGAACACGCACCTGGTGATGCACGGCTCGTCGAGCGTGCCGCAGGACCTGCTCGCGCAGATCCGCCAGTACGGCGGCAACATGAAAGAGACCTACGGCGTGCCGGTCGAGGAGATCCAGGAAGCGATCAAGCACGGCGTGCGCAAGATCAACATCGACACCGACGTGCGCCTCGCGATGACCGGTGCGATCCGCAAGTACCTGGCCGAGAACCCCGAGAAGTTCGACCCGCGCGACTACCTGAAGCCGGCACGCGAAGCCGCCAGGTCGATCTGCAAGCAGCGCTACCTGCAATTCGGCTGCGAAGGCCAGGCGGCGAAGATCCAGGCCCAGCCGCTGACAGCGGTCGCGGCGCGCTATGCCAAGGGCGAGCTGGCGCAAGTGGCACGCTGAGCCCAGCCCTGCTAGCATCCGGTCTACACATTCGATGTGTAAGGACCGGCCATGAAGGAAACCCGAACCAACATCGTGCTCGATGACGAGCTCGTCGCCAAGGCCATGGCCAAGGCCGGCGTCAGGACCAAGAAGGCCGCCATCGAGCAGGCCTTGCGCGCATACATTCGAGAACCCGACTGGAAAGGCTTGCTCGCGCTCGAGGGCTCGCGCGCGGTGGCGGATGACTACGACCCGGCTGAGTTGTTCACGGACGACCCCGATCTGAAGCTGGTGGCCGAGCCGCTCGCGCATTACAAGCTTGGCCGCCATGCGCCGTCCAAGTCGGCGAGCAAGCGTGTCGTCAAGCGCCGCGGCAAATGATCGCGGATACGTCCGCCTGGATCGAGTACCTGCGAGCCACCGGCTCGCGCACGCACCTTCGAATGCGCGCCGCGCTCTTGCGTGAAGAGCTCGTCTGGGTCCCCGACGTCGTGTTGCAGGAGTTGCTGCAAGGTGCGCGCAACGCTGCTCATTTCGTCCGACTCGAATTGCAGCTGGAGCGCTTGCCCTCGCTCAGCGGCCTGTCGTCGCGAGACTTGGCGCGCGACGCTGCGCTGCTGTATGCGCGATGCCGCTGGCAGGGCCTGACCATTCGCAGCCCCAACGATTGCCTCGTTGCGGCCAGCGCGATCGCGAGTGACATGCCATTGCTGGCCCATGACCGAGACTTTTCCGCGATCGCGCGCGTGGAGCCGAGGTTGCAGCTGCTTCACCTCGGACTCTGAGCGGCGTTTACTACAATGGCCGCCGCGATTCACATTCGCCGATCGAAACACATGACCGCTGCCTTGCTGAACTCGTCGATCACCTCGCTGCCGCTGCTCGCTCGCGGCAAGGTGCGTGACAACTACGCGGTCGGTGACGTCCGCATCCTGATGGTCGCGAGCGATCGGCTCAGCGCGTTCGACGTGGTGATGGGCGAGCCGATCCCGGGCAAGGGCGAACTGCTCACCCGGATGGCGCTGTTCTGGTTCGAGCAGCTCGCGCAGATCGTGCCGAACCACCTCACCGGCGACGACCCCGAGAGCGTGGTTCGCGCCGACGAGCGCGACCAGGTGCGCGGCCGCGCGATGCTGGTCAAGCGGCTCAAGCCGCTGCCGATCGAAGCGGTGGTGCGCGGCTACCTGGCGGGCAGCGGCTGGATCGAATACCAGCACAGCCAGTCGGTCTGTGGCGTGGCCTTGCCGCCCGGGCTGAAGAACGCGAGCCGCCTACCGGCGCCGATCTTCACGCCGGCGACCAAGGCCGAGATCGGTGACCACGACGAGAACATCAGCTTCGCGCGCATGAGCGAGATCGTCGGTGCGGAGCTGGCCGCGAAGGTGCGCGACATCTCGATCCGGCTTTACCAGAGCGCCGCGGAGATCGCGCTGCGCAAGGGCATCATCATTGCCGACACCAAGTTCGAATTCGGCCTCGACGCCGACGGCACACTGACCTTGATGGACGAGGTGCTGACCCCCGACTCGTCGCGCTTCTGGCCGGTCGAAGGCTACGAGACCGCGTTGCGCGAAGGGCGCAACCCGCCGAGCTACGACAAGCAGTTCGTACGCGACTGGCTGGAGCAGGCGCGCGTCGAGGGCCAGCCGTGGGACAAGACACCGCCGGCGCCGCCGCTGCCGGCCGACGTGGTGGCGAAGACCGCGGCGAAGTACCGCGAAGCGCTTGAGCGGCTGATCACATGACCGTACCGGCATCGCGCGCGTTGACTCGGCTCGACGCGGCGATCGCCGCTGCCCACAGCCCCGTCGAAGGCGCCTGCCGCAAGGCCGAGCGCGCCGGGCTGCTGGCGAGGCTGGGCCGCTTCGACGCGGCGCGCGAGAGCCTCGACGCGCTGCGCACCCAGCACGAGCACACGCCGAGCCCGGCGCTCGCCGCCTGGCTGTGCCTGTCCGAGGGCCTGCTCGATCACTACCGCGACCAGGCCGCTTCGGCGCGCGACCGCATTCGCCGCGCGCACGTGCTGAGCGCGGCGGCACGCGAGCGGTCCTTGATCGCGCTCAGCGCAGCCTGGCTCGCGCACACCGACTACATCTACGGCGACCTGCCCGGTGTCGCGCGCCATGTCGCCGAAGCATTGCAGGAAGCGGCGAGCGACCACCACGCCGCACGCGCCCGCGCGAGCCTCGTTGCGGCGCAGTGCTATCACTGGGGTGGCCGGCTCGACCGCGCCCAGCCCTGGTACCAACGCGCGCGCGACCACGCGGTCGCGGAGGGCGACGAGTCGACCCTCAGTTCCTTGATGCTCAACCGCGCCTGGATCAGCGGCAACCAGGCGCGCCTGGCATCGCTGTTCGAACCCGCGCCGCAGGCCCACGTGCTGCGCCAGGCGCTGCTCGGCGTCGAGTCGAGCGGGAACTTCGATGCCCATGTCGACAAGTCGGCGCAGCGTTCGATGGCGCGCGTGATGCGCGCGCAGTTGCTGCTGGCGCAGGGCGATCACGCAGGCGCGCTGGCGGAGTTGGACACCCATTGGGCCGCTGCGATGGCCGATGGCCTCGCCTTCATGAAGCCAGTGCTGTATGCCGACATCGCCTGGTGCAAGTGCCAGCTTGGCCGCTTCGATGAAGCGCTTGCCGATGCGCGATCGGCGCAGGCGTGCTTCGGCCCCGATTGCGAAGAGGAAGATCGCGCGTCGACCCACGGCCGGCTGGCGCAGGTGTTCACGGCCTTGAAGCTCGACGCGGAGGCCCAATCGCATGCCGAGCGCGCGGCGCAGGACTTGAAGACCCTGCAAGACCAGCAGGCGCGAATCGTGGCGCTGCTCGATGCGGCGCTGAAGCAGGTGCCGGGCCTGTCGCGATAGAAGCCTAGAACAAGGCCATGCTCAGCTTGCGCCGGTACTGATCGACCACCGGGTCGCTCGGCGCGGCGCTCATCTTGCCGGCGACTTCGAGCGCGCCCTTGGGCGCGGCGGCTTCGGCCTTCGCCGCGACGGGCTTGCTCATCAGCTCGAGGATCGCGACATAGGTCTTGCGCGCGAGTTCGTCGCTCCACGCCTTGTCGCGCATGATGATCTCGAGCAGCTCGTCCATGGCCTGGGTGAAGCGCTGCGCCGCGAAATGGGTTTGCGCGAGCTCGAAGCGAGCGTCGAAGTCGCGCTTGTTGGCGGCGATCGCCGCGGCCAGTGCCTCCGGGGAGCGCGCCGTCGCCGCCGTTTCGTTGGCCGCCAGCCAAAGGCCGCAGGCCGCCAGCCGCGCATCGAGCATGTGCTTGCCGGCCGCCGCGTCGAACACGCGCCGCGCCTCGGCGACGCGGCCGGCGGCGAGCAGCGCGCGCAGGTAGTCGGCGCGCGCCGCGTCGTTGCCTGGATTGATCGCCACCGCTTCCTGCAGCCGCTCGAGCGCGCTGTCGGTGTTGCCCTCGGCAAGCAGCTCATGCGCCTCGTTGACGCCTTCGTCGGCGGCGATCTCTTCGGCGCTCGGCACATGCTTGTCGAGGAACTTGCGAACCTCGGCTTCGGGCAGCGCACCGACGAAGCCGTCGACCGGCTGCCCGTCCTTGAACATCACGCAGAACGGAATGCTGCGCACGCCGAACATCTGCGACAGCTGGCCCGAGATCTCCGGCTGTTCGTCGGAGTTGAGCTTGGCCAGCTTGAAGCGCCCGGCGTAGGCCACCTCGAGCTTCTCGAGCACCGGGCCGAGCGACTTGCAAGGCCCGCACCACGGCGCCCAGATGTCGAGCAGCACCGGTTGCTGCATCGACGCGTTGATCAGGTCGGCTTCGAAGTTCTGGAGCGAAATGTCGATCATGGGTGGTCCGGTTCGGGCGTCGCGTGCGGCCCCGGAAAGCCGTGCCGCGCCGCCTACAATTCAAGGTTGTCAAGCACCTGGAGCGAGCAGATGAGCCCGGCCCCTGTGTTGGTGGGTGTGGTGATGGGTTCCAGCAGCGACTGGGACACCCTGCGCACCGCCACCGAGATTCTCGCCGAGTTCGGCATTCCCTTCGAAGCCCGCGTCGTGTCGGCCCACCGCATGCCCGACGACATGTTCGCCTATGCGCAAGGCGCGGCCGGCCGCGGTTTGAAAGCCATCATTGCCGGCGCGGGCGGGGCCGCCCACCTGCCCGGCATGCTGGCGGCCAAGACGAGCGTGCCAGTGCTTGGTGTGCCGGTGGCGAGCCGCCAGCTCCACGGCCTCGACTCGCTGTATTCGATCGTGCAGATGCCGCGTGGCATCCCGGTCGCGACCTTCGCGATCGGAGCGTCCGGCGCGGCCAACGCGGCACTGTTCGCGGTCGCGATGCTCGCCAACGACGACGCGGCCTTGCGGGTCAAGCTTGACGCTTACCGCGCGCGCCAGACCGAAGCCGCGCGCGCGATGTCGGCCGAGTTGAAATGAACCACCCCCGAAGCGCCTTCGGCGCTCCCCCTCAAGGGGGGTCCGTTCATCCTGAGGTATCGAAGGACGCCAGCGGCCCGGCGAAGCCGGATCCGCGGCCGCCGCTTGATACGCCGGTTTATGCGTCGCGGGTGGCGCGAAGCGCGGCGGAGCAACTGAAATGAAGGGCTTCATCGCGCCAGGCGCGACGCTCGGTGTCCTGGGCGGCGGCCAGCTCGGCCGCATGTTCGTCCACGCCGCGCAGCAGCTCGGCTACGTCACCGTGGTGCTCGACCCCGACCCCGCAAGCCCCGCCGGGGGGGTGGCGCACCACCACCTCTGCGCCGACTACCTCGATCCGGCCGGCCTCGCGCAGCTGAGCGAGCTCAGCGCCGCGGTGACCACCGAGTTCGAGAACGTGCCCGCGGCCGCGCTGCGTTCGCTCGGCGCGCAGCGGCCGGTCGCGCCGGGCGCCGACGCGGTCGCGATCTGCCAGGATCGCGCGGCCGAGAAGGCGCACTTCCGTCGCTGCGGCGTGCCTTGCGCGCCGCATGCGCTGATCGAGACCGAAGCGCAGCTCGCGGCGGTCGACTCGGCGCTGTTGCCCGGCATCCTGAAGACCGCGCGCATGGGCTACGACGGCAAGGGCCAGCGTCGGGTGCGCAACCCCGACGAGCTGGCGCTCGCGTGGCGCGAGCTGCAGCAAGCGCCCTGTGTGCTCGAGGCGCTGCTGCCGCTGGCCTATGAGGTGAGCGTGATCGTCGCGCGCAGCGCCGCCGGCGAGGTCGTGCATTTTCCGCTGCAGCAAAACCTGCATCGCGACGGCATCCTCGCGGTCACGCAGGTGCCGTCGCCGGACCTGACGCAGCTCGTGCAGCAACGCGCGATCGCCGCGGCCGAGCGCATCGCGGGCGACATGGCCTACGTCGGCGTGCTGTGCGTCGAGTTCTTCGTGCTGGCCGACGGCAGCGTGGTCGCCAACGAAATGGCGCCGCGCCCGCACAACTCGGGTCACTACAGCCTCGATGCCTGCGACGTCTCGCAGTTCGAACTGCAGGTGCGCGCGATGACCGGCGCGCCGCTGGCAGCACCGCGCCTGCATTCGCCGGCGATCATGCTGAACCTGCTCGGCGACCTGTGGTTCGCCGACGGCAGTGAGCGCGAGAGGGCTCCGCCGTGGCACGAGGTGCTGGCGATGCCCGGCGTGCACCTGCATCTGTACGGCAAGTCGACGGCGCGGCGCGGCCGCAAGATGGGCCACCTCACCGTGACGGCCGACACGCCGGCGCATGCCCGCAGCGTTGCGCGCGAGGCCGCGGCGCTGCTCGGCCTCGCGCCGTTTTGAGCGAGGCGGGCGACGTGCTTCTGGACGGGTCGACCAGCGCCAACGTCGAGCGCGCGGCCACGGCGCTGGCCGCGGGCGAGCTCGTCGCCTTCCCGACCGAGACGGTCTACGGCCTCGGTGCACGGGCCGATGACGACGCGGCGGTGGCCAAGATCTTCGCCGCCAAGGGCCGGCCCGCCGATCACCCGCTGATCGTCCATGTGGCCGATGCCGACGCGGCACGCGTGTTCGCCACCAGCGTTCCGCCGGTGGCGGTCCGCCTCGTCGCGGCCTTCTGGCCCGGACCGTTGACGGTGATCGTGCCGCGTGCCGCGGGCGTGGCCGCGGCCGCCACCGGCGGCCAGTCGACGATCGGCTTGCGCTGCCCGGCGCACCCGGTCGCCCATGCCCTGTTGCGTTCGGCGCGCGAGCGCGGCGTGCCCGGCGTTGCGGCGCCGAGCGCGAACCGGTTCGGCCGCATCAGCCCGACGCAGGCGGCGCATGTGCGCTCCGAGTTCGGCGAGTCGCTGCTGGTGCTCGACGGCGGCGCGTGCGAGGTCGGCATCGAGTCGAGCATCGTCGACTGTTCGCGCGGGCGGCCGGTGCTGCTGCGCCCCGGCGTGCTGACCCGCGCGCAGATCGAAGCCGCGGCCGGCGAGCCGCTGCACGAGCGCGACGATGCGGCACCGCGCGCCTCGGGCACGCTCGAATCGCACTACGCGCCGCGCGCGACGCTGCGGCTGATGCCCGCGCCGATGCTTCACACGGCCTTGCAGATGCTCGGCGGCTCACCGCTCGAGCTGGCGGTATATTCGAAGCCCCTGCCGGCCGGCCTGGCCCGGGGCTTGCGCCACCGCACGATGCCCGAGCGGGCCGACGCAGTGGCGCAGGAGTTGTTTTCAGTGCTGCGCGCGTTCGACGACGAAGGCGCACAGCTCATCTGGGTCGAGGAGCCGCCGGCCGGCCCCGAGTGGGAAGGCGTGCGGGACCGCCTGCGCCGCGCTGCGGCGCGGTGAGGGCATCGGCCACCAATCAATGTCTGGAGAGTGCATGAAGTTCAAGGGTGATGGAATGCGGGCCGCGGCGCTGCGCGCGCTCGGCGCGCTGCTGAGCGCGGCGGTGCTGGCCTCGTGCGGCGGCGGCCAGCAGGTCGAGCGCTTCGTGCCGACCCGGGTGGTCGCGTTCGGCGATGAGAACAGCGTGATCGACGCGACCAGCCACAAGAAGTGGACAGTGAACTACCAGGCCGATGCCAACACCGCGGTCGACTGCAAGCTCAACCCGATCTGGACCCAGGTGCTCGCGACGGCGTACGCGCTGGTGTTCCCGGAGTGCAATACCGCCGCGACGCCGGTGGTCTCGCCCTTGAGTCGAATCAAGGCCGAGGCCGGTGCGCGTTCGGCCGCCGTGCAGACGCAGATCGACAGCTTCCTCCTCAGTGCCGATGGCGGTTTCGCCGGCAAGGACCTGGTCACGATTCTGGCCGGCCAAAACGACATCCTCGACCAGTACGCCCTGGTCACGGCGGGATCCAGCACCGAAGCACAGGCCGTCGCTGTGCTCGAGCAGGCGGGCACCGCGCTCGCCGGGCAGGTCAATCGGGTCGGGACCGCAGGCGGCAAGGTGCTGATCTCGACGGTGCCGGACATGGGGCTGACCCCGTTCGCCATCGCCCAAGGCACCACCAACGCCGCACTGCTGACCCGCCTGACCGCGCGTTTCAACGCCAAGCTGCGCGTCGGCCTGATCAACGACGGCCACATGATCGGCCTGCTGCTCACCGACGAGCTGGTGCAGGCTTTGGTGAAGGCCAAGGCGAGTATCACCAACGTCACCGACGCGGCTTGCGCCGCGACCGCGGCGCTGCCCGACTGCAGCACGCTGACGCTCTCGACGCTCGTCACGCCCACGCAAGCGACACCGCCGACCGCGAGCACGCTCGGCGCTTGGCTCTGGGCCGACAGCCCTCGCGCGGGCACCCTGGAGGGAACGCACCTCAGTCCCGCCGGCCACGCGCAACTCGGCTCACTCGCCTTGTCCAGAGCACAGAACAACCCGTTCTGACTGTCCCGGCCGCGACAAGCGATCGGCGTTTCCCAGCCGGGTTTCCACCGCTGGGTGGCCCGTCGTCGCGACCCTATAGTGAATCCCGAAAAATCGAACGACCGTTCGTATTCTGGTTTCACTGAAAGGGATCGCATGAAGTACTTCAAGTCACTGGCGCTGTCGGCGATTGCCGCGCTGTTGCTCGTCGCGTGCGGCGGCGGCGACCCCGACGTTCCCGGCAGCGGCTCGCCGTCCGGCGCGCCCACGACCCAGGGCACCTTCAGCGCCGTCGTGTCGTTCGGCGACAGCCTGAGCGACATCGGCACCTACGCGCCGGCCACCTCGCTGGCGGGCGACGGCACCGCGCCGTATTTCGGCGGCAAGTTCACGACCAACAGTGACGGTGCGACCGACCCGATCTGGGTCCAGAACCTCGCGACCACGCTCGGCGTGATCGTCACACCGGCCGAGGTGGGCTTTGGCGGCAACTCGGTCAAGTGCCCCGCGGCGGCGAACCCGGCACTGGCCGGCACCTGCACCGCCTACGGCCAGGGCGGCGCGCGCGTGACCGATCCGAACGGCATCGGCAAGTCCGGCGGCGCGCTGACGGTGCCGATGGTGACGCAGATCGCCAACCACCTGGCACGCTTCACGAGCTTCAAGGACACCGACCTGATCCTCGTCTACGGCGGCAACAACGACGTCCTGATCCAGTTCGGCGCCTTCGCGGCCACCGCGGCCCAAATCCAGGCCGATGCCGCGGCCGGCACGATCACCGCCGACCAGGCCAACACGCTGCTGTTCAATGCCCAGACCGCGGCCCAGGCCGAGATCAAGAAGGCGGCTCTGGAACTCGCCGGCTATGTGCGCACGCAGATCCTCGCCAAGGGCGGCAAGTACGTGGCGGTGATGACGCTCAGCGACATTGTCGACACGCCGTTCGGCCAATCGCTGCCGGCCAGTGCGCGGCCGGTGCTGACCGACCTGTCACGCGTCTTCAACCTGTGGCTGCGCGACGGCCTCACCGGCCAGCCGGTGCAGCTGATCGACACCTTCGTGCTGTTCAAGGACGCCTACACCAACCCGGCCAAGTACGGCATCACGAACAACACCGTGCCCACCTGCGATCCGGCAAAGATCAGCGCGATCACCGGCGGCGCTGTGACCGACGGCTCTTCGCTGTTCTGCAACAGCACCCCCGGCGCGCCGTACAACGGGCTGCGCACCGGTGCCGACGTCACCACCTGGCAGTTCGCCGACGGCGTGCACCCCACGACCGGCGGTCACAAGACCATCAGCGACGCGTTCACCGCGCAGCTCGTGTCCTTCGGCTGGCTCTGACACCCTGCAACGAGGAGATATCGAATGAAAACCACACTCTCATCGCTCGCAGTGGCACTGGCCGCGACGCTGGCCGCCGGCAGCGCGTCGGCCGACAACAACGTCGTCAAGTTCGGCATCTCCGACTACACCACGCATTCGCGGACCAACGGCGTCACCGGCATCGGCGTGCCCCCGGGAGCCGACGCCCAGACCGGCGACGCCATCACGGTGATCGCGGTCTACGAGCGCATGTTCACGCCCAACATCGGGGCCGAGATCGTGCTCGGCATTCCGCCGCGCATCAAGGCGAAGGCCACCGGAACGGTGGCCTTCCTCGGCGACGACGTGCTGTCGGCCCGGAACCTGTCGCCGACCTTTCTGGTGAACTACCACTTCAATGCGCCCGGCGACACCTGGAGGCCGTACGTGGGTGTCGGGGTCAACTACACGAAGTTCATCAACCGAGAGTCGAGACTGGCCAGCGACGTGAAGATGAGCGACTCGACCGGTTGGGCGGTGCAGGCGGGCGTCGACTACGCGCTGAACAAGGAGTGGGGCCTGTTCGCGAGCGTGGCCGCGCTGAAGGTCAAGAGCAAGGTGGTGGCCTCGGGCGCCACGGTGCTGCAGACCACGATCGACTTCCGGCCGATCGTCTATTCGTTCGGCACCATCTACCGGTTCTGACGCCTGCGGGCGCGGCGGCGCTCGATGACGATCTTCATCCCGAGGATGCACAGCGCGAGCAGCAGCGTGACGATGTTGGCGATGATCACCGGCCAGGCGCCGATCGCCAGCCCGTAGGCGATCCACAGCACGATGCCGAGGGTGAACGCGCTGTACATGCCGAGCGAGATGCCGCTCACGTCGCGGGTGCGGAA
>DASXQQ010000380.1:0-3735 GCA_036507085.1 Piscinibacter sp.
GGTGCCGGGAAGGATGGTGCCCGGCATGGGCGGCGCGATGGACCTGGTCACGGGCGCGCGCCGGGTGATCGTGGCGATGACCCATCGCTCGCCGGAGGGCTCGAAGATCGTGCGCCGCTGCACGTTGCCGATCACCGGGACACGGTGCGTGGACCTGGTGGTGACCGATCTGGCGGTCATCCGGCCCATGCACGGCAAGCTCGTGCTCGTCGAGACCGCTGAGGGCGTGAGCGTCGAAGACGTGATCGCGGCGACGGATGCGCGACTCGAAGTCGATCCGGGATTGCTGGCGGGAGCGGATCGGCGAGCCAGCGCAAAGACGGAGTGAGAGCCTTTACTCGGGTTTGAACCCGATGGTCTTCGAGACCGCGCCGACGCGGTCGCTCGCCTTCGGGACAGGGGGTCTCGGGCGTTACTGCGGGCTATCGCAGGTGCCGACCTTCTTGCCGGAAAGCTTTATCGTCATGTTCATGCCCTGAGTCGTGGCCTGGATCGCGCCCGTGTACGAATCGGGGCCTTCGAAGGTCATCTCGCCAGTGCCCTGCATCGGCATTTGCCCGCTGCACTGAATCGTCCAAGTCGCCTTGTTGCCGACCATCTTGTAGTCCGACGCAACGCAGGACTTGTCGCCCCCCGGCGGAGGCTTCGTCCACTTCTTCGCTGAGCAAACCTTCATTGTCTGCGCCGGCATCTGCATCGGCATCCCGGCCATCGCCATCTGGGAAGTCGTTTCCCACAAGACGCCGGGCGGGTCGGCCGCGCGAGCCGGCGAAAGCACTAGGAGTAAAGCCAGCGAAGCGGCCGCGGCAAGGCGGCCCGTCAATGCCGTGATCATGAGTTCACCTCCTTGATTGATATGTGAACCGAGGTGCGCGTGGTATGCGCTTCGAGCGGGAGGCTGTCAAGAACAACGCGCGGTTTCCCAGGCACCTTGCCCAGCCAATCGGCCAGAAGACCATCTCGAAGCCTCACGCCGAAGGCAGCCTGTAATCCGCCAACTGCTCCCGCAACTTGTTCTTCTGCATCTTGCCCGTCGCGCCGAGCGGAATCCCGTCGACGAACACCACATCGTCGGGCGTCCACCACTTGGCGATCTTGCCCTCGTAAAAGGCGAGCAGCGCGTCGCGCGTGACGTCGGCACCGGGCTTCTTCACCACCACCAGCAGCGGCCGCTCGTCCCATTTCGGGTGCTTGGCCCCGATGCAGGCAGCCATCGCGACTGCCGGGTGCGCCATCGCGATGTTCTCGAGGTCGATCGAGCCGATCCACTCGCCGCCCGACTTGATGACGTCCTTGCTGCGATCGGTGATCTGCATGTAGCCGTCGGCGTCGATCGTCGACACGTCGCCGGTCGGAAACCAACCATCGACGAGCGGGTCTCCGCCCTCGCCCTTGAAATAGCTCGAAATGATCCACGGCCCGCGCACCAGCAGCTCGCCCGACGCCTTGCCGTCGTGCGGCAGTTCGCGGCCGTCCTCGCCGACGATCTTCATGTCGACGCCGAACACCGCGCGGCCCTGCTTGGCCTGCACCGCCATGCGCTCCTCGGCGCCCAGGCCCTGATGCTTGGACTTGAGCGTGCACGCGGTGCCCAGCGGGCTCATCTCGGTCATGCCCCAGGCGTGCAGTACCTGCACGTCGTAGCGCTGCTGGAAGGCGCGCATCATCGCCGGCGGGCAAGCCGCGCCGCCGATGATCGTGCGGCGCATGGTGCTGAACTCGAGGTTGTTCGCCTCCACGTGTGCAAGCAGTCCCTGCCACACGGTCGGCACGCCAGCCGAGAGGGTGACGCCCTCGGCCTCGAACAGCTCGTGCAGGCTCTTGCCATCGAGGAACGGACCCGGAAAGACAAGCTTGGCGCCGACCATGCAGGCCGCATACGGGAGGCCCCACGCATTGACGTGGAACATCGGCACCACAGGCAGGATCACGTCGCGCGATGAGCAGTTCAGCGAGTCCGGCAGCGCCGCGGCGTAGGTGTGGAGCATCGTGGAGCGGTGGCTGTACAGCGCTCCCTTGGGATGGCCCGTGGTGCCGGACGTGTAGCACAGCGACGATGCCGTCTGCTCGTCGAACACCGGCCAGGTAAAGTCGGGCGAAGCGGCCGCGATCAATTCCTCGTAGCACAGGAGGTTCGGCACCTTGCCGGCCGCGGGCATGTTGGCGCGATCGGTCATCGCGACGAAGGCCTTGATGGTCTTGACCCGTCCGGCGATGGCCTCGATCAAGGGCAGGAAGGTCAGGTCGAAAAACAGGATCTGGTCTTCGGCGTGGTCCGCGATCCACACGACCTGGTCGGCGTGCAGCCGCGGGTTCAGGGTGTGCAGCACCGAACCGGAGCCGCTGACCGCGTAGTACAGCTCCATGTGGCGGTAGCCGTTCCAGGCGAGCGTGGCCACGCGATCGCCAGCGGACACGCCCAACGCGACCAGCGCATTGGCCATGCGCCGCGAGCGCGCGGCGAGCTCGCGGTAGGTGGTGCGGTGCACGTCACCCTCCACACGTCGCGAGACGACCTCCTGGTCGCCGTGGTGGCGTTCGGCGTGCACGAGCAGCGAGGAGATCAGCAGCGGCTGCTGCATCATCAGTCCGTTCATGGTTCTTTCCGTGAAGTGTTTGTCAGGGGTCAGGCCAGCGCGTTCGGCGTAGCCGCGGCAGGTCCGGGGTCGACCGGTTCGGCCGCCCGGGCCTTGTCGCTCTCGTAGCTTCGTGCGGCCATCAAGAAGGCGCCCGCGGCGATCAGCGCGCACAGCGGCGTGGCGGTGAGCGCGGGGACCAGGCCCCAGGCGTCGGACAGCACGCCGGCCACGAAGGGCCCGGCCGCCAGGCCGAACAGGTTCTGGAACAGCGCCAGCACCGACGAACCGGTGGCGCGCACGCCGGGATGGACGACGTCGATCACGATGGCCGACACCGGCCCCACCGTGCAGGTCGCGATGAAGCCGCCCAATGCGATCAGCGCGAACTGTGCCGGCGCCGGCAGCGTCGTGCCGAAGGCCGTCACCAGCACGACCATCGAAGCCACGCAGAGCAGTGCCATGGTGACGAGCTTGCGGCGCGGGTGCCGCGTGCCGACCCGATCGACGACAGCCCCCCAGATCACCGACCCGGCGGCGCCGCACAACACCACCAGCGCGGCCTTGAGTCCCGCCTGGGCCGGCACGACACCGTGCACACGATTCAGGAAGCTCGGCAGCCACGACCAGAGGGCCGACACGACGACCAGCTGCGCCGCGCCGCCGACGCATACCCACAGCATGGTGCGCGAGCGCCCCAGCACCTTGACGATGTGACGCGTGGCCTCGCCCAGCGAGCGCCGCTTGGCGTCGAGCGCCGGCTCGAGCTTCACCGTGCGGTAGTCACGCACCTTCAAGTACAGCAACGCGAGCACGAGGCCGGGCACGCCGACGACGCCGAAGGCCGCCTGCCAGCCCCACTTGGCGGCGATCACGCCACCGAGCATCACGCCCAGCACCGAGCCCACCGAGGCCGATGCGAAGAAGCCCGCCATCAGCGCGCCGCGCAGTCGCGCCGGGAAGTGGCTCGCGATCAGCGCCGCGCCCACCGAGCCGTAGCCCGCCTCGCCCAGACCCACCACCGAGCGTGCGGCCAGCAGCTGGCTGTAGCCGCGCACCCACATGCAGGAAATCGTGGCCAGGCTCCACAGCGTGGCCATCGCGACGATGCTCTTGACGCGGCTCACGCGGTCGGCGAACAGCGCCACCGGCACCGCGC
>DASXQQ010000381.1:0-21155 GCA_036507085.1 Piscinibacter sp.
TCCGGCTGGGCCGACAACGAAGAGCACTTGCGCAGCTACGGCTACGAGTGACATGGCCACCCGCGCCGCGCGCACGCCATCGACACTGACCGCTTACGTGCTGCATCGCTACGACTGGAGCGAGACCAGCCTGATCCTCGACCTGTTCACCCGCGAGCAGGGCCGCCTCGCGGTGGCCGCCAAGGGTGCCAAGCGGCCGTATTCGCAACTGCGCTCGGTGCTGCTGCCGTTCCAGCGCATTCATGTGGCGCTCGGCCGCGTGCCCAAAACGGACAACCCCGATGAGAACGCGCGCGAGATGCAAAACCTGCGCAGCGCCGAATGGGCCGGCGGCGCGGCGATGCTCACCGGCGCCGCGCTGTTCAGCGGCTTCTACCTCAACGAGCTGCTGATGAAGCTGACAGCGCGCCATGATCCGCACCCGGCGCTGTTCGACGTCTACGCGCAGACCTTGCCCGGGCTCACCTCGACCGACGAGACGCAGGTGCAATCGTCGCTGCGGGCCTTCGAGCTCGCACTGCTGAAGCAAATCGGCCTCCTGCCTGACCTGAGCCTGGTCTCGCTGACGCTCGAGCCGGTGGACGGCGCGGGCCGCTATGGGCTGCTGCCCGATGCCGGTGTCGGCGCGGCGCGCGGCAGCGATGCCGAGCTTGGCGGCGCGACGCTGATCGGCTTGCAGGCGGCGCTGGACCATGGCAGCCTCGCAGCCTTGCAACAGGCCTGCGCGCCCGCGCTACCCGAGCTCAAGACGATCTTGCGCGGCCTGCTTCACTATCATCTCGGCTCGCCGGTGCTGCGCACGCGCCAGGTGATGCTCGATGTGCAGGCCCTCGAACGCTGACGACCGCCCACCATGAACCCCCTGCTGACCACCGGCCTCGACGCGCAGCGCGGCACGACCACGCTGTCGGTCAACCTGAACAAGGTCGCCTTGCTGCGCAACACGCGAACCCTGGGCATCCCGAGCGTCACGCGCGCCGCCGCGCTCGTGCTCGAAGCCGGCGCGCAAGGCATCACCGTGCACCCCCGGCCCGACGAGCGCCACATCCGCGCCCACGATGTTCATGATCTGGCGCAACTGCTGAAGCAGTGGCCGCAGATCGAGTTCAACATCGAGGGCAATCCGTTCCACAACCTGATGGATTTCGTGCGCGCGGTGCGCCCGCACCAGTGCACCTTCGTGCCAGACGCCGTCGATCAGTCCACCTCCGATCACGGCTGGCAGTTCCCGCAGGACGCGCAGCGCCTGGCGCCGTTGGTCGCCGAGGCCCGAGCGCTGGGTGTGCGGGTCAGCCTGTTCATGGACCCGCTGCCGGCGGCGATGCGCGCGGCGCGCGAGCTCGGTGCCGACCGCGTCGAGCTCTACACCGAGGCCTATGCGCGCGCCCGTGGCACGCCCGACCAGGCGCGGGTGCTCGCCGGCTTCACCGCCACCGCCCAAGCCGCGCTGCGCGAAGGGCTGGGACTCAACGCCGGGCACGATCTGAACCGCGACAACCTCACCGACTTCCTCGTCGCCGTGCCGGGAGTGCAGGAGGTGTCGATCGGCCACGCGCTGATTGCCGACGCGCTCGAGCTGGGCCTGGCGGAAACGGTGCACCAGTACCTTCGCTGCATTCACCGCGCAAGCCTTACCCGATGATCTACGGCGTCGGCACCGACCTCTGCGATGTCCGGCGCATCGCCGCGACGCTCGCGCGCCGCGGTGAACGCTTCGCCGAAAGGGTGCTCGGGCCGCAGGAGATCGACGTCTTTCGCGCGCGCCGCGCGCGGGTCGAAGCGCGCGGCATCGGCTACCTGGCCACCCGCTTCTCGGCCAAGGAGGCATTCTCCAAGGCCATCGGCCTGGGCATGCGAGCGCCGATGAGCTGGCGCGACTGCGAGGTGCTGAACGCGCCCGGCGGCAAGCCCGGCATCCGCCTGCATGGCGAGCTGGCCGCATGGTTCGATGCGCGCGGCCTGGTCGCTCATGTCAGCGTCACCGACGAATCCGATTACGCCGCGGCCTATGTGGTCGTGGAAACCAAGACCCCATGAACCCTCACGCCCCCGTCATCCTCGACATCGCCGGCCATAGCCTGAACGACGACGATCGCCGCCGCATCCGCCACCCGCTCACCGGCGGGCTGATCTTCTTCACCCGCAACTGGCAGGACCGGCGGCAGCTGACCGAGGTGACCGCCGAGGTGAAGTCGCTGCGGCCCGACTTGCTGATCACCGTCGACCACGAGGGTGGACGGGTGCAGCGATTCCGCACCGACGGCTTCACCCATCTGCCGGCGATGCGCCAATTCGGCGAGCTGTGGATGCAAGACGCTATGCGCGCCGTCGACGCCAGCCTGTCGGCCGGCTACGTGCTCGGTGCCGAGCTGCGCGCCTGCGGTGTCGAGTTGAGCTACACGCCGGTGGTCGATCTCGACCACGAGCGCAGCGAGGTGGTCGGCGACCGCGCCTTCCACCGCGATGCGCGGGTGGTGACGATGCTCGCGCAGAGCCTGATGCTCGGCCTGATGCGCTCCGGCATGGCCAACTGCGGCAAGCATTTCCCGGCGCATGGCTACGCGGTGGCCGACTCGCACGTGGCGCGCGCGGTCGACGACCGCTCGCTGACGGCGATCCTGGCCGAAGACGCCAAGCCCTACGACTGGCTGTGCTCGGGGCTCACCTGCGTGATGCCGGCGCATGTGACCTTCCCGAAGGTCGACAAGCTGCCCGCAGGCTTCTCGTCGCGCTGGCTGAAGGACATCCTGCGCGCCCGGCTGGGTTACGCCGGCGCCATCGTCTGCGACGACCTCAGCATGGAAGGGGCGCGCGTGGCGGGCAGCCCGGTCGAAGGCGGCATCGCGGCGCTGAATGCGGGTTGCGACATGGTGCTGTTGTGCAACCAGTCGAAGGTCGACGGCGGCAAGCCGGTCGACACGCTGCTCGACGGACTGCAGGCGGCGCTGGAGCAGGGTCGCTGGCACGCCGACGCGCACAGCGAGGCGCGGCGGCTCGAGCTGCTGCCGCAAAGCGCGCCGCTGCCCTGGGACGAACTGATGCACCACCCGACCTACCAGCAGGCGCTGGAGCGCCTGCCCCGGTAGATCAGATCAAGCCTGCGACTGCGCGCCCGGCGCGGATTCGAACGGCAGCTTGAACTGCGTCAGGTCCTTGCGGGTTTCGACCAGCACCAGCGGGCCTTCGTCGATGGCGACCACCGGCTTCGGCTCACGCGGCACGTGGATCGGCTTCGGCTCGAGCGCCATCGCTTCCTGAGCGGCGCGGATCTTTTCGGCGTCGGAGTTCACCCACTGCAAGCCGGCCGCTTCGGCCACCGCCTGCAGGTCGCCGGTCGGCAGCACGAAGGGTTCGACCTGGGGCCGCAGCGCGGCGACCGGTTGTGGCGCAACGGCCGCACGTGGCGCGGCAAGCGCTTCGGCCACCGGCTCGCTCACCATCACAGGGGCTTCGCTCATGCCCGCGTCCGGCAATTCGACGATCGCGGCTTCCGACGCGGCTTCGACGCCGGTGGGCGCGCCCCCGTCGCGAGGCTCGCGGCGCTGGCGGTCCCGACCGCGACCACGGCGGCGGCTCTCACGCTCGCCGCTGTCGGCTGCCGGCACCAGGTCTTCGGCCAGCGCCTCGGCTTCGACTTCCCGCGACGGAGTCGCCGCCGGCACTTCCGCGCCGACTTCGCCGTTCAGCTCGGCCACCACCGCGGCCTCGCCCTGGCGCGCCTCGTCGCGGTCGCGGCCACCGCGGCCGCGGCGACGCCGGCGCCCGCCTTCGCGGACCTCACCGGTCGCAGCCGTCTCGGCGCCGGGAACGGTGTCGACAAAGGCCTGCACGGTCTCGTCATTCGCTGCTTCGACCGGCGCGGCCGGGCGGCGCGGCTCGCGCTCGGGGCGCGGTCCACGGCGGTTGTCGCCGCGGCCTTCGCCTCGAGCCTCGCGGCCTTCACGGCCGCCGCGCTCCTCCGCCGGCGCTTTCACCGCCTCGACGGCGACCGCGCCTTCCTCCGGGCGCTCGCCGCGCCGACCGCGCCCATCGCCGCGACCGCCGCGCTCGCCCCGTTCACCGCCACGCTCGCCGCGGCGGCCTTCGCCGCGCTTGCCTTCACGTTCACCACGCTCACCGCGCCCGCCACTGCGGCCGCCGCGTTCGCCGCGCGCTTCGCGCGCAGCGCCGGTCTCGGCAGCCGCGGCGGCCCGCGCCACCGGCTGCACCGCCGCCGGTGCTTCTTCAGCACCGCCGAACACGCGTTTCACCCAGGCGAAGAAACCACCACCGGCCGGTGCGGCCGCCTTCGGCGCCGCGGCGACCGGGGCGGGCGCCGCCACCGGGGCCGGCGCGGGTTTCGGCGGCGCGATCGGCGCCGGCGTTTCCGGCAGGATCCCCTTGATCACCGGCTCCTGCTTGGCCTTGGCCTTCTCGCGCCGCGTGATGCCGACTTCCTCTTCGACCTCGTCGATCATCGTGTAGCTCGCCTGCAGGTTCTCCAGCCGCGGGTCGTCGTGGCGCAGGCGCTCGAGCCGGTAGTTCGGCGTGTCGAGGTTCTTGTTCGGCACCAGCAGCACGGTCACGCGCTGCTTCAGCTCGATCTTGGTGATCTCGGTGCGCTTCTCGTTGAGCAGGAAGCTCGTCACTTCCACCGGCACCTGCACATGCACGGCGGCGGTGTTGTCCTTCATCGACTCTTCCTGGACCATGCGCAGGATCTGCAGCGCTGAAGATTCGGTGTCGCGGATGTGGCCAGTGCCATTGCAGCGCGGGCAGGTGATGTGGCTGCCTTCGCTGAGCGCCGGGCGCAGCCGCTGGCGGCTCAGCTCGAGCAGGCCGAACTTCGAGATGCTGCTGAACTGAACCCGCGCGCGGTCTTGCCGCAGCGCGTCGCGCAGTCGCGTCTCGACCTCGCGCCGGTTCTTCGACTCTTCCATGTCGATGAAGTCGACGACGATCAGCCCGCCCAGGTCGCGCAGCCGCATCTGGCGCGCGATCTCGTCGGCGGCTTCGAGGTTGGTGCGGGTGGCGGTCTCTTCGATGTCGCTGCCGCGGGTGGAGCGCGCCGAGTTGACGTCGACCGAGACCAGCGCCTCGGTGTGGTCGATGACGATCGCGCCGCCCGACGGCAGGTTCACCGTGCGCGAGAACGCGGTCTCGATCTGGTGCTCGATCTGAAAGCGCGAGAACAGCGGCGCATCATCGCGGTAGCGCTTGACCTTGGACGCCGTCTCCGGCATCACGTGGGTCATGAACTGCAACGCCTGGTCGTAGATGTCGTCGGTGTCGATCAGGATCTCGCCGACGTCCGACGTGAAGTAGTCGCGGATCGCACGAATCACCAGCGACGACTCCTGGTAGATCAGGAACGCGCCCTTGCCGGCCTGCGACGCGCCGTCGATGGCGGTCCACAGCTTGAGCATGTAGTTCAGGTCCCACTGCAGCTCGGCTGCGCTGCGGCCGATGCCGGCGGTGCGCGCGATCAGGCTCATGCCCTTCGGGTAGTCGAGCTGGTCGAGGTTTTCCTTCAGCTCCTCGCGGTCTTCGCCCTCGATGCGGCGCGACACGCCGCCGCCGCGCGGGTTGTTGGGCATCAGCACCAGGTAGCGCCCGGCCAGCGAGACGAAGGTGGTCAGCGCCGCGCCCTTGTTGCCGCGCTCTTCCTTTTCCACCTGCACCAGCAGCTGGTCGCCTTCGCGGATGGCGTCCTGGATGCGCGCGGCGCGAACATCGACGCCCTCGCGGAAATAGTTGCGCGAGATTTCCTTGAACGGCAGGAAGCCGTGGCGGTCTTCGCCGTAGTCGACGAAGCAGGCCTCGAGCGAAGGCTCGACGCGCGTGACGACGGCCTTGTAGATGTTGCCCTTGCGCTGCTCGCGCCCTTCGATCTCGGTTTCGAAGTCGAGCAGCTTCTGGCCGTCGACGATCGCGAGGCGCCGCTCTTCCGGCTGCGTCGCATTGATCAGCATGCGTTTCATGTGCACTCCTGCGCCGCCACCGTGCACGGCGGCGGACGAATCAACCTGTCGTCGCAGACAGACGTCAGCGGCGACGCATCGATGCACGAGAAACGTCGAGGAACCGGGAAGGAATCGCCCTGGACTGGGCGCCGGCCATGACGGCTGGCGCAACAGCGTTGGCGCGTGCGAGGCAGGGATCGAAGCGGGAAAAGCCATCCGCTGCGCGAGCACGTCGCCGCGAGGGCGAGGGCAGCGGGCGCAGGGGCCACTCGGGGAAGGGGACTGTGGACGACATCCGCGTGATCACTGGACGCGGGCTGAAGGCGGGGGCGCGGCGGCGAATATTGCCAGCGTGCGCTCGTCTCCTGCCTGAAAACCTTTGTTGGTCCCGGCGCACCATGCGCCGGCGGTTCTTTCTACGTTGCTCTGCCGCACCGAGTTGTCGGCCGCCCGGTCACTTGGGAACAGGGCCCGCCGCAGCCTCGGTGCGTTGCATCACCTTGGTGGCCCGCGCTTTCGCGCCGACCGCCACCTCTGCTCACGAAGTGCCCGAGTAAACTCAGGAAAATCAATCACTTACATCGCAAACGTGGTGCAACGCATTATAGGGGGCAAACGCGCGGCCACGGCAAAGGCCACAAACCCCGCAGCACCGCCTGCGGCACCCGCGGTCACGCGGGTGCAAGTGGACGAGGGCTCGGAAGGCCAGCGCCTCGACAACTTCCTGATCAAGCTGCTCAAGGGCGTGCCCAAGACGCATGTCTACCGCGTCATCCGCTCCGGCGAGGTGCGCGTCAACAAGGGCCGCGCCGCGGCCGACACGCGGCTCGCGCTGGGAGACGAGGTGCGGGTGCCGCCGGTGCGGGTGGCCGATCGCAGCGCCGAGCCGGTGGCGCCGGCGCGCGAGTTTCCGGTGGTGTTCGAGGATGAGCACCTGATCGCCGTCGACAAGCCCGCCGGAGTGGCGGTGCACGGCGGCAGCGGCGTCAGCTTCGGCGTCATCGAGCAGCTGCGCCAGGCGCGGCCGGCGGCGAAGTTCCTCGAGCTCGTGCATCGGCTCGACAAGGAGACCTCGGGGCTGCTGCTGGTGGCCAAGAAGCGTTCGGCGCTGACGGCGCTGCAGGATCAGTTTCGAAGCCGCGAGACCGGCAAGACCTACGCCGCGCTGGTGCAAGGCACCTGGCCGGCGAGCCGCAAGGTCATCGACGTGGCCCTGCACAAGTTCCTCACGGCCGAAGGCGAACGTCGGGTGCGCACGGTGGCGGTCCTTCGACAGGCTCAGGATGAGCGGGGCCTCCCTTCGACAGGCTCAGGGCGATCGGAAAAACAGGCTCAGGCCGGCCGGCGCTCGATCACGCTGGTCAAGGTGGCGAAGAAGTTCGACCACTTCACCCTGCTCGACGTGACGATCAAGACCGGCCGCACCCACCAGATCCGGGTCCACCTCGCGCACGAGGGCCACCCGATCGCCGGCGACGAGAAGTACGGCGACTTCGCGCTCAACAAGGCCTTGAGCAAGGGCGAGGCCGTGCCCGGCCATCGCTTCGAGCGGATGTTCCTGCACGCCCGCCGGCTGCGCTTCGAGCACCCTGCCACGGGCGAGGTCATCGAGCTCGAGGCGGCCTTGCCCGCAGAATGCGAAGACCTGCTGCACGCCCTGAGTTCATGACCCGACCGCGCCGATTCGACCTCATCGTCTTCGACTGGGATGGCACCCTGTTCGACTCCACCGCGCTGATCACGCGCTGCATCCAGGCCGCCTGCGCCGACGTCGGCGCGGCCGTGCCGAGCGAGCGCGACGCGAGCTACGTCATCGGCATGGGCCTGGTGGAGGCGTTGCAGCACGCCGCGCCCGGCCTGCCGCGCGAACGCTACGGCGAGCTCGGCAACCGCTACCGCCACCACTACTTCGCGCAGCAGCACGAGATCGTGCTGTTCGATGGCACGCTCGCGATGCTGCAAGCGCTGAAGGCGCGCCACCATTGGCTGGGCGTGGCCACCGGCAAGTCGCGCCGCGGCCTCGACGAGGCGCTGAAGTCGGTGCAGTTGAAGGGCTTGTTCGACGGCACCCGCACGGCCGACGAAACCGCGTCCAAGCCCGACCCGCAGATGCTGCTCGAACTGATGCGCGAATTCGGCGTCGAGCCGGAGCGCACGCTGATGATCGGTGACACCACGCACGACCTGCAGCTCGCGCTCAACGCCGGCACGCCGCGCGTCGGCGTCGGCTATGGCGCGCACGAGAGCGACGCGTTCGAGCCCTTCGCGCCGCTGCATGTGGCGCAGTCGGTGAGCGATCTGCACGACTGGTTGGCGCGTCATGCTTGAAGAACCCGTGCCGCTGCCGCCGCAGCCGCTGTGCAGCTCCGAGCAACTCGCCGAGCGCGGCAACGCCTTCGTCTTCGACGTGCTGCACTATCGCGAGCCGGCGCACGCCTTCGCGCTGCGCTTCGACGGCCAGGTGGTGGCCTACCTGAACCGCTGCGTCCATGTGCCCACCGAGATGGACTGGCAGCCGGGCGAGTTCCTCGACAGCGGCCGCGAGTTCATCCTCTGCTCGATCCACGGCGCGGCCTACGACCCGAACAACGGCCACTGCGTCGGCGGCCCCTGCGGGCGCGGGCGGCTGACCGCGCTGCGCGTCGAGGAGCGCGACGGGCAGGTCTATTGGTATCCTTCACGCGACACCCGGCCGGCGTTCACCGACGGATGAATTCGGCCGCTCGAGCGGCCGCTGCAGAAAGCTCCCCATGGATACGCCCAACGATCTTCCCGGCGCGGCACCGCCGTCCGTGCCCCCCGTCGCCACGGCTGCCGCGGCCCCGCCCGGGTGGGAAAAGCTGATCGAACAGTTCGCCCGCGACTACCTGAAGGACCGCCGCAGCGATCGCCGCTGGCGCGTCTTCTTCCGCCTCGCCTGGCTCGCCTTGTTCGTGATGGTCTTCTGGGCGCTGCTCAGCGCGCGCAACCACGCCGGCGTGCCCACCGGCCCGCACACCGCGCTGATCGAGGTGCGCGGCGAGATCGCCGACGACACCGAGGCGAGCGCCGAGCACATCGTCAGCGCCTTGAAGAGCGCGTTCGAGGAGAGCACCGCGCAGGGCATCGTGCTGCGCATCAACTCGCCCGGCGGCAGCCCGGTGCAGGCGGGCATCGTCAACGACGAGATCCGGCGGCTGAAGGCGCTGCACAAGAAGAAGATCTACGCGGTGGTCGAGGAGGTGTGTGCCTCGGGCGCCTACTACATCGCCGCGGCGGCCGACGAGATCTACACCGACAAGGCGAGCATCGTTGGCTCGATCGGCGTGCTGATGGACGGCTTCGGCTTCACCGGCGCGATGCAGAAGCTCGGCGTCGAACGCCGGCTGATGGCCGCCGGCGAGAACAAGGGCATCGGCGACCCGTTCTCGCCGGTCACCGACAAGCAGCGCGCCTACACCCAGGCGATGCTTGACCAGGTCCACCGTCAGTTCATTCGTGTCGTCAAGGAAGGTCGCGGCAAGCGCCTGAAGGAAACGCCAGAGACCTTCTCGGGCCTGTACTGGAACGGCGAAGAAGCGGTGAAGCTGGGCCTGGCCGACAAGTTCGGCAACCTCGACTATGTCGCGCGCGAAGTGATCCACGCCGAGGAAGTCGTCGACTACACGCCGAAGGAGAACGTCGCCGAGCGGCTGGCCAAGCGCTTCGGTGCATCGATCGGCGCCGGCGCGGTGCGGGCGCTTCAAGGCATGAACGGCATTCGCTGAGTCAGGCACCGCGATGCTGATCAACTGCGTCGCCTACGAGAGCGGCACCAAGCTTGCCGACGTGCCGGTCGAGCAGATCAGCGACTACCTGCAGCGGCCCGGCTGCTTCGTCTGGGTGGCCTTGCGCGACAGCACCGACGCCGAGTTGACGCAGATGCAGCAGGAGTTCGGCCTGCACGACCTGGCGGTCGAGGACGCGCGCCACGGACACCAGCGGCCGAAGATCGAGGAGTACGGCGACGTGCTGTTCGCCGTGATGCACACCATCGATCTCGGCCCCACCGATGCGTTGAATGTCGGCGAGGTCTGCGTGTTCGTCGGTCCGAATTTCGTGCTGTCGGTGCGCAACCACAGCCAGCAGGGCTTCCTGGGCGTGCGCGCGCGCGCCGAGCGCGAGCCGCACCTGCTGCGCCACGGCTCGGGCTTCGTGTTCTACGCGCTGATGGACGCGGTGGTCGACCGCTACTTCCCGCTCATCGACGCACTCGAGACCGACCTCGAGGCGGTCGAGGAACAGATCTTCGAGCACGGCATGGCGCGCGAGAACATCAAGCGCCTGTACGAGCTCAAGCGCAAGATCGGCGTGGTCAAGCACGCCGTCGCCCCGCTGATGGATGCGGTGAGCAAGCTCGGCAGCGGCCGCGTGCCGGCGGTGTGCGCCAACAGCCGCGAATACTTCCGCGACGTCTACGACCATCTGGCGCGCATGAACGCCTCGCTCGACGCGCTGCGGGAGACCATCGGCACGGCGATCCAGGTCAACCTGTCGACGGTGACGATCGAGGAGTCCGAAGTCACCAAGCGCCTCGCGGCCTGGGCGGGCATCTTCGCGGTGGCCACCGCGTTCGCCGGCATCTGGGGCATGAACTTCCAGACCATGCCCGAGCTGAAGTGGGCCTGGGGCTATCCGGCCGCGCTGGCGGCGATCGCCGGCGCCTGCTTCCTGTTGTACCGCCGCTTCAAGCGCGCCGGATGGTTGTGATTCCATGAGCCCGGCGCCGAGCCGCCTCAAGCGGGCGAGCGCCCCCTCGGGGGGCAGGTGCGCAGCACCCTGGGGGCTGGCGTGAGCGACGGCGAGATGAACGCCACGCGTCGCGTGCCCTATCTGTGGAGTGCCGGCGTCTGTGCGTTGGTCACCGGATTGACCACGCCGCTGCACGATGTTCTGACGCTGACCAACATCGTGATGCTGTTCCTGCTCGCGGTGGTGGCCGTCGCGCTGCGCTGGGGCCGCGGGCCCGCGGTGCTCGCGGCCTTTCTCAGCGTGGCGGCGTTCGACTTCTTCGACGTGCCGCCGCGCTTCTCGTTTGCGGTCATCGACGTGCAGTACTTGCTGACCTTCGCCGTGATGCTGTTCGTCGCCCTCGTCGTCGGCCAGCTCACCGCCGGCTTGAAGGTGCAGGCCCGCATGGCCACGCTGCGCGAGGACCGCATGCGTGCCTTGTACGAGATGTCGCGCGAGCTGTCGGGTGCATTGCTGGCCGAGCAGATCGCCGACATTGCCTCGCGCTTCGTCGCCTCGGAGTTCCGCGCGCGCGCCGCGTTGCTGGTCGCCGACGAGAACAAGCGTTTGCGGGCACCGCTGATCAGCGGCGACAGCTTCCCGATCGACGCCGGCCTCGCCCAGTCGGCCTACGACCGCGGCGAGGCCGCCGGCTGCGGCACTGACACGCTGCCGGCGAGTCCCGTGCTCTACCTGCCGCTGCGCGCCCCGATGCGGCTGCGCGGCGTGCTCGCCGTCGAGCCGCGACGCGCCGAACGGCTGCTGCTGCCCGAGCAGCGCCGCCTGCTCGACACCTGCGCGTCGCTGGTGGCGATCGCGCTCGAGCGCGTCCACTACGTCGACGTCGCGCAGACGACCACGGTGCAGATGGAGTCGGAGCGGCTGCGCAATTCGCTGCTGTCGGCGATCTCGCACGACCTGCGCACACCGCTGGCGTCGCTCGCGGCACTCGCCGATTCGATGGGCCTGACGCAGCCGCCGCCGAGCGGTGCGCAAACGCAGATCGTCGAGGCGATGCGCGACGCCGCGATGCGCATGAGCTCGCTGGTCAACAACCTGCTGGACATGGCGCGCCTGCAATCCGGCCAGGTGCAGCTGAACCGGCAATGGCAGCCGCTGGAGGAAGTGGTCGGCAGCGCGCTCAAGGCGATGGGCAGCGTGCTGGCGGCACGCCCGCTGCAGGTGGCGCTGCCGGGCGACCTGCCGCTGCTGCACATCGACGCAGTGCTGATCGAGCGGGTGCTGTGCAACCTGCTGGAGAACGCGCTCAAGTACACGCCGCCCGGCAGCCCGATCGAGATCAGCGCATCGAGCGGCACTGATGCCGTGCAGGTCAGTGTCGAAGACCGCGGCCCCGGGCTGCCGACGGGCCGCGAGGAGGTGATCTTCGAGAAGTTCGAGCGCGGCAAGAAGGAGAGCGCGACCTCCGGCGTGGGCCTGGGTCTCGCCATCTGCCGCGCCATCGTCGAGGCCCATGGCGGAACGATCCGTGGCGAGACCCGGGCCGAGAGCGGTGCCCGCTTCAGCTTCAGCCTGCCGCGCGGCGTGCCGCCGGCGCTCGACGACATCGACGCCGCAGCGCTGGCCGAGGAGGCGCGGTGAGCGAGCCCGCGGCCCGGGTGCTGGTGGTCGAGGACGAACCCGACATCCGCCGCTTCGTTCGCTGGTCGCTGGAAGCGCAGGGCCTGGAGGTCAGCGAGGCCGACGGCGTGAAGCGCGCGCTGGTCGAGGCGGGGACCCGGCGGCCCGACCTCGTGGTGCTCGACCTCGGCTTGCCCGATGGCGACGGTGTGGACTTCATCCGCGACCTGCGCGGCTGGTCGGACATCCCGGTGCTGGTGTTGTCGGCGCGCAGCGGCGAAGACGACAAGATCGACGCGCTCGACGCCGGCGCCGACGATTACCTCGTGAAGCCCTTCGGCGCCGGCGAGCTGCTGGCGCGCGTGCGCGCCCAGCTGCGCCGGCGCGCGAGCGCGTCGTCCGACGGCGGCACGGTGATCGAGTTCGGCGACGTCAGGGTCGACCTGATGCGCCGCACGGTCGAGCGCGGCGGCGAGTCGCTGCACCTCACGCCGATCGAGTACCGCTTGCTGACCCACCTGACGGCACACCCCGACTGCGTGCTGACGCACCGGCAGGTGCTCAAAGCGGTGTGGGGGCCGAGCCACGCCGAGGACACGCATTACCTGCGGGTCTACATGGGGCACCTGCGCCGCAAGATCGAGGCTGACCCGTCGCAGCCGCGCCACCTCGTCACCGAGACGGGGATCGGGTATCGCTTCGTGCCCTAAATCTGCACTCGCGTGCCGAGTTCGATCACGCTGTTGTTCGGCAGCTTGAAGAACTCGACCACGCTGCCGGCGTTGCGCGACATCGCGGCGAACAGTTTTTCGCGCCAGTGCGCCATGCCCGAGCCGCGCGTGGGGACGACCGTTTCGCGGCTGATGAAGTAGCTGGTTTCGAAGGCATTGACGTGCAGGCCGTGGGTCTGGCACAGCTCGAGCGCGCGCGGGATGTCGGGCGTGTTCTTGAAGCCGTAGTTCACCCGCACCTGCCAGAAGCCGCGCACCAGCGGCTTGACCTCGACGCGCTCGTCGAACGGGATCCACGGCACGTCGTGGAATTCCACCGTGAGGATCACGTTCTGTTCATGCAGCACGCGGTTGTGCTTGAGGTTGTGCATCAGCGCCTGCGGCACGGTGTCCGGGTTGGCGACGGCGTAGACGGCGGTGCGCGGCGCGCGTGGCACGTCTTCCTCGGCCAGCGCGGTGACGAAGGGCAGCAGTTCCGGGTCGTCGGCGCTGATGGTTTCGAGCAGAAGTTCGCGGCCGCGCTTCCAGGTCGACATCACGGTGAAGATGCCTACGCCCATTGCGATGGAGAACCAGCCGCCCTGCCAGAACTTGAGCGAGCACGACGCGACCAGCAAGACGTCGAGCACGACGAACACGCCGGTCGAACCGACGGCCACCCACAGCGGATAACCCCAACCGTGGCGCACGACGAAGAAGGTCAGCAGGGTGGTGATCAGCATCGTCACCGTGACGGCGATGCCGTAGGCCGACGCGAGCGCCGACGAGCTGCCGAAGCCGATGCAGGCCAGGATCACCGCGACCAGCAGCACCCAGTTGACCTGCGGCAGGTAGATTTGCCCGGCTTCCTTGGCCGAGGTGTAGAGCACCTGCATGCGCGGCAGGAAGCCGAGCTGGACCGCCTGCTTGGTCATCGAATAGGCGCCCGAGATGACGGCCTGCGACGCGATCACTGTCGCTGCCGTCGCGAGGATCACCGCCGGGATCAGCCACGCCTGCGGGAAGAGGCGGAAGAACGGGTTTTCGAGGGCGGCGGGGTCGCGCATCAGCAGGGCGCTCTGGCCGAAGTAGTTGAGTGTCAGCGCCGGCAGCACCAGACCCAGCCAGGCGATCTGGATCGGCCGCTTGCCGAAGTGGCCCATGTCGGCGTACAGCGCTTCGGCGCCGGTGAGCGCCAGCACGATCGCGCCGACCGCGGCAAACACGTGCCAGCCGCGCTCGTAGAGAAAGCCGACCGCATGCAGCGGGTTCAGCGCCGCGAGAATTGCCGGCTGCTGCGCGATCTGCGCGACGCCGGTGGCCGCCAGCGTGGCGAACCACACGATGATCACCGGCCCGAACATCTTGCCGACGACGCCGGTGCCGTGACGCTGCACGACGAACAGGCCCACCAGCACCGCGATGCTGATCGGCAGCACATAGGGCTTGAGGATCGGCGTCACCACCTCCAGCCCTTCGACAGCGCTGAGCACCGAAATCGCCGGCGTGATCACGCTGTCGCCGTAGAACAGCGCGGCGCCGAAGAGGCCCAGCAGCAGCAAGGCGGTGCGCCGTTTCGCCGTGGTGCCGGCCGCGTGCGCGGCCAGCGCGGTCAACGCCATGATGCCGCCCTCGCCGCGGTTGTCGGCGCGCACGATCAGCAGCACGTACTTCAGCGTCACCACCATCATCAGCGCCCAGAAGATCACCGAGGCGGCGCCGACCAGGTGAACCGCGTCCAGCGGCACGCCGGTGCCGGGGCTGAAGACTTCCTTGATCGTGTACAGCGGGCTGGTGCCGATGTCGCCGTAGACGACGCCGATGGCCCCCAGGGTCAACGGTGCCAGGGCTTGTCGTTCGGCTTTGGGATCCATGGAGCGCGCGGGCAGTCGGGGAGAGGGGTTTGTATCAGCTGCCCGATAAAGGAATCATAAAAATCAACCGGCGCGCAACATCCCCTTGACTTCGATGAACGACACCACGTCGGCGAGGCCTTGCTTCGTTTTCAGGTTGGTCATCACGAAGGGTCGGGTGCCGCGCATGCGCTTGGTGTCGGCCTCCATCACGCCGAGGTCGGCTCCCACGTAGGGCGCGAGGTCGGTCTTGTTGATGACGAACAGGTCGCTCTTGGTGATGCCGGGCCCGCCCTTGCGCGGGATCTTCTCGCCGGCGGCGACATCGATCACGTAGATCGTCAGGTCGGACAGTTCGGGGCTGAAGGTGGCGGCGAGGTTGTCGCCGCCGCTTTCGATGAACACGATGTCGGCGTTCGGGAACTTCTCCAGCATGCGATCCACCGCCTCGAGGTTGATCGACGCGTCTTCGCGGATCGCCGTGTGCGGGCAGCCGCCGGTCTCCACGCCCATGATGCGGTCCGCTTCCAGCGCGCCGGCGACCGTGAGCAGGCGCTGGTCTTCCTTGGTGTAGATGTCGTTGGTCACGACGACGAGGTCGTAGCGCTCGCGCATCGCCTTGCAGAGCATCTCGACGAGGGTGGTCTTGCCGGAGCCCACGGGGCCGCCGACGCCGACGCGCAGCGGCGGCAGCTTCCTGCTGCGGCCGGGGATGGAATGCAGTGCGGTCATGGTGAAGGGGTCGCTAGGAACGGAATATTCGAGAGTATTGCGTCTCATGCTGTGCCGACAGGATCGCGAGCATCGGCGTGAACGCCTGACGCTCGCTGTCATGCAGGCGCATCGCGTGCTCGACGGCGGCGGGAATCGCCTCGCTCAGCCGGCCGAGGATGCGCTGGCCGGCGCTTTGCCCGAAGGGCACCGCCTTCAGGGCCGCCTGCACCATGTTCTCGGCCCAGCCGAAGGCGAAGGCGAGCAGCGCTTCGCGCAAGGGCGCGCCGGTCTGCGCGGCCGCGAGGGCGAACGCGACCGGCCACGTCGGCGCGGGGCTCAGCGTCGCGAGGCGGGCGACGCGCGGGTCGCCGTCGCGGTTCTTCAGCCACTCGACCAGCGAGCGGCCCATTTGCTGCGCCTGCTGGCGCAGCTCGCTGCTTTCGCGCGTCTGCGTGAACCAGTCGTTCAGTTCGATGACGGTCGCGAGGTCGTCGCGCCGCCACGCGCCGAAGGCCTTGGCGACGACCGCGAGATCGCTGCGCGCGAGACCGAGCTGCAGCTGGTCGACGAGCCAGCGCGCCGCCTGCGCCTCGTCGACGATGCAGCCGGCCTCGACCGCTGCTTCCAGCGCTTCGGAATAGCTGAAGCCGCCCACCGGGAGCGCCGGCGAGGCGAGCCACATCAGCTGCAGCAAGGCGCTGCCCGACAGCGCTCGGGCCGGTTTGACGATGCGCGACACAGGATCAGTGGTGATGGCCGTGCGCGTGATCGTGAGCGCCGTGCTCATGCGAGTGGGCATGCTCGGCGTGGATTGCATACGCGCCGCCCTCCGGTTCGAACGGCACCGACGCCTCGCTCACGTCCATGTGCATCTGCCGCAGCATCTCGGCCAGCACATGATCGGGCTCGAGCTTCAGGTGGTCGGGCTTCAGTTCCAGCTGCACATGCCGGTTGCCCAGGTGGTAGGCGGCCCGCAGCAGGTCGAACGGCGACCCGTGTTCGGCGCAGGGCCGCACCACCAGCACCGGCTGCGGCGCGGCGTGGGCCACGATCAGCGAGCCGTCGTCGGCCACCAGCACGTCGCCGCCGCGAACCACGGTGCCGCGCGGCAGGAACACGCCGAGCGCGCGGCCCTGCGAATCCGTGGCGTCGAAACGGCTCTTCTGGCGCACGTCCCAGTCGAGTTCGAGCGTGGCGGCGCGCTGGGTCAGCACGCGGCTCAGTCCGCGGCCTTGAGCGATGAGCTTGTTGATGGTCAGCATGGGCGACGGCGTTTTCGATGACGACAAGGCGCGAGTCTGGCACGCCAGCGGGCGGGTGACCGGTGTTTTCCGTAATGAGAATGATTTCGGTTAATATCCGGCACCGTTTCATCCCACATCGCGAGGCATTCCCATGATCCGCATTCGACACACCCTGGCGCTGGGCTTGGCGCTGCTCGGCGGCGCCGCCGGCGCGCAGGCGCAGGCGGTGCTCAACGTCTACTCCGCCCGGCACTACCAGACCGACGAGGCGATGTACGCCAACTTCACCAAGCAGACCGGGATCAAGATCAACCGGCTCGACGGCAAGGAAGAGGAGTTGGTCGAACGCATCAAGAACGAGGGTGCAAGCAGCCCGGCCGACGTGCTGATCACCGTCGACGCGGCGCGCCTGGAGATCGCCGACAAGGCTGGGCTGTTCCAGCCGATCCAATCGAAGCTTCTGGACGCGCGCATCCCGGCCTCGCTGCGCACGCCGAACTGGCTCGCGTTCTCGACCCGCGCGCGGCTCATCGTCTACAAGAAGAATGCGGTCAACGCCGACTGGGTGCAAAGCTACGAAGACCTCGCCAACCCGCGCCTGAAGGCCCAGGTCTGCGTGCGCTCGGGGTCGCACCCATACAACCTGTCGCTCGGCGCCGCGATGATCGCCCACGACGGCGAAGCGAAGACCGAGGCCTGGGCCAAGGGGCTGGTGGCCAACTTCGCGCGCGCACCCAAGGGCGGCGACACCGACCAGCTGAAGGCGGTGGCGGCCGGCGAGTGCGGGGTGGCGATCTCCAACAGCTACTACCTCGCGCGCCTGATGCGCTCCACCAAGCCCGAAGACCAGGACGTCGTGAGCAAGCTCGGCGTCGTGTGGCCGAACCAGAAGAGCTGGGGAACCCACATCAACGTGTCGGGCGCCGGCGTGGTGAAGACGGCGCCCAACCGCGACGCGGCGGTCAGGTTCCTCGAGTACCTCGCCAGTGACGAGGCGCAGGCCTACTTCGCCGACGGCAACAACGAGTGGCCGGTGGTGAAGAGCGCGCAGGTGAAGAACCCGGCGCTCGACGCACTGGGGCCCTTCAAGCCCGATACGCTGCCGATCGGCCAGCTGGCAACGAACACCGTGCAGGCGCAGAAGGTGTTCGATCGCGCTGGGTGGCGCTAAGAATTCTTCTTGACGGGATCAACAGGATCACCGGGATCAAGAAAATGGATTCAATCCTGTTGATCCCGTAAATCCTGTCTTCGAATTCAGTGCCTCTCCTTGGCGATCTGCCGGCACAACACGATCAGCGGCAACACCCCCACCGCGACGATAGCGATCGCCGCGGTGGACGCTTCGGCGAGGCGTTCGTCCGAGGCCAGTGTGTAGGCCTGCGTCGCCAGCGTGTCGAAGTTGAAGGGGCGCATCACGAGGGTGGCCGGCAGCTCCTTCATCACGTCGATGAACACCAGCAGCCCGGCCGTCAGCAGGCCGCGGCGCAGCAGCGGCAGGTGCACCCGCTTCAAGGTCCGCGCGGGCGTCAGTCCCAGGCTGCGCGCGGCGTCGTCCATGTGCGGCGTCACGCGGTGCAGGGCGGCGTCGACCGTCTGCAGCGCCGCCGTCATGAAGCGAACCAGGTACGCATAGACCAGCGCGGCAATCCCGCCGGTCAGCAGCAGGCCGGTGTGCCAGCCGAAGTGGACCTGCAGCCACTGCGCCGCCGCGTTGTCGAGCCGCGCCAGCGGGATCAGCAGGCCGACCGCGATCACCGAGCCGGGCAGGGTGTAGCCCATGCCCACCGCCCAGTGCGCCGCGCGCGTGAGCGGGCGCGGGTCGAGCCGCCGCGCATAGGCGACCAGCAGCGCCAGCAGCACCGCCAGCAGCGCGGTCAGCGCCGACAGCAGGAAGCTGTTGCGCGCGAGCTCGATGAAGCGCGCGCCGAACTGCGCATCGCCCTCGGTCAACGCCATGCGCAGCAGCGCGCCGCCGGGCAGCAGGAAGCCGACGACCAGGGGCAGGGCGCAACCGGCCACCGCGAGCGCGGCGCGCCAGCCGCGCAACGGCGCGCCGCGCGGCGGCTGGCGTCGCATGCCGGTGCCGTGGAAGCGCGCCCGGCCGCGCGACGCGCGCTCCAGGCTCAACACCAGCAGCACGAAGCCGAGCAGGCACATCGACAGCTGCGCGGCGGCGACCCGGTCGCCGAGCGAGAACCAGGCGCGGTAGATGCCGGTGGTGAAGGTCTGCACCGCGAAGTATGAGACGGTGCCGTAGTCGGCCAGCGTTTCCATCAGCGCGAGCGTGACGCCGGCGACGATGGCCGGCCGCGCCATCGGCAGCGACACGCGCAGGAAGGCGGCCCACGGCGACAGCCCCAGCGAGCGGCCCGCCTCGAGCACGCCGCCGCCGCGCTCGAGGAAGGCGGTGCGCGTCAGCATGTAGACGTAGGGGTAGAGCACGCCGGCGAACATCAGCATCGCGCCGCCGAGCGTGCGCACGTCGGGGAAGACGTAGTCGGCGCGGGTCCATCCGAAACTCGCGCGCAGCCAGCTCTGCACCGGCCCGGCGTATTGCAGCAGGTCGGTGTAGGCGTAGGCCATCACGTAGGCCGGCATGGCCAGCGGCAGCACCAGCGCCCATTCGAAGCTGCGGCGCAACGGAAAGTCGAAGTGCGTGACGAGCCACGCCGATCCGACGCCCAGCAGCGCGCTGAAGATCCCCACGCCGACGCACAGCCACAGCGTGGTGACGATGTAGTCGGGCAACACCGTGGAGGCGAGGTGCGACCAGGTGCCGGCGGTGCCGCCGCTGAAGACGTTGGTGCCCACCGAGACGATGGGCGCGGCAACGAACAGCGCCGCCGCGACCGCGAGCACGCTCAGCCAGCCGGGGCGCGCGCTGGCGCCGGCCGGCGGGGGGAGGGTGGCGGAAGACGTGGTGATCACGAATGAGACTGGTTCTCGAACAGTGTAAGGTCGCGGTTGTGTACCAAGCCCATGACTTCGTGACGACCCGCGCCGCCTCCGTCTTGACGCTGAACGGCATCCGCCATCGCTACGGCGCACGCGCCACGGTGGACGCCCTCGACCTGTCGCTCGCCGCGGGGGCGATCTGCTGCCTGCTCGGCCCCTCGGGCTGCGGCAAGACCACGGTGCTGCGCTGCATCGCCGGCTTCGAGCGCGTGAGCGAAGGCGACATCCGCATCGACGATGCGGTGATGAGCAGCCCGACCCGCCACGTCGCGCCAGAGCACCGGCGCATCGGCATGGTGTTCCAGGACTACGCGCTGTTTCCGCACCTCGATGTCGAGCGCAACGTCGCCTTCGGCCTGCGCGGTGCTGCCGACGACGGCGAGCGCGTGCGCCAGCTGCTGGCCACCGTGGGCCTGTCCGCGGTGGCGCAGCGCTACCCGCACGAGCTGTCGGGCGGCCAGCAGCAGCGCGTCGCGCTCGCCCGCGCGCTGGCGCCGCGTCCGCGCCTGCTGCTGCTCGACGAGCCGTTCTCCAACCTCGACGTCGACTTGCGCGAGCAGCTCGCCGCCGAGGTGCGCGCGGTGCTGAAGGCGAGCGCGACGACGGCGGTGTTCGTGACCCACGACCAGAACGAAGCCTTTGCGATGGCCGACGAGATCGCGGTGATGGCCGACGGACGGATCCAGCAGCGCGACAGCGCCTACAACCTCTACCACCGGCCGGCGAACCGATTCGTGGCCGACTTCATCGGCCAAGGCGTGTTCGTCGACGGCACGGTGATCGATCCGCATCGCTTGCGCATCGAGATCGGCGAGGTAACGGCGAGCGAGGCGATCCGCTACGCCAACGACGCCACGCCGTGCCCGCCGGGCAGCCGCATTGACGTGCTGTTGCGTCCCGACGATGTGGTGCACGACGACGCCAGCCCGGTGCGCGCCACCGTGCTGCACAAGGCCTTTCGCGGCGCCGAGATCCTCTACACGCTGCAGCTGGCGAGCGGGACGCGGGTGCTGTCGATGGTGCCCTCGCACCACAACCATGTGCTGAACGAAGCGATCGGCATCCGGCTCGACCTCGATCACCTGATCGCGTTTCCGAAGGTCCGCTAAGGCGGTCTCTTGTAGGGTGGGCTTCAGCCCACGGGATTTGATTGGTCGCCGGCAACACGTGGGCTGAAGCCCACCCTTCTATGAATCCGCCAGAGGCAAGTACCGCACCGCCAGCACGCCGTGGATGGCGGCGATCGCGTTCAACACGTTCGCTGCCACCGGGCTGTCCACGTCGACCAGCGTGTAGGCCACGTCGCCACGCGACTTGTTGACCATGTTGTGGATGTTCAGCCCCGCGTTGGCCATCGCGGTCGAGATCTGGCCCAGCATGTTCGGCACATTGGCGTTGGCGATC
>DASXQQ010000382.1:0-2980 GCA_036507085.1 Piscinibacter sp.
TCCAACTTCTTCATTTATTCGATTGTGCTGGAAGGAACACAGCGCCTGGAAATTCGACAACTGGGTAGGGAGGATCTGCGGTTCGTTTATCGAAACAGAGTACCCGTCTCGTCGTAAGGTCAAGACAACTTCTGAAACGACATTGTGGCTTACATGACCGCCAGCTAGTGTCCTGAGTCCGAAAAAGATGGAACAACATGTACGCATTGAGCGTTCTCACTGTAGAAGGGAGAACGCTTATGCCGATCGGTCGACCCATACCGCCGCTGACCCTCACCGACGAAGAGCGGGAAACGTTGGAACGCTGGCTGCGTCGGCCGACGACGGCGCAGGCGTTGGCCCAACGGGCGCGGGTCATCCTGAGTTGCGCCTCCGGGAAGACGAATACGCGCGTGGCCCGCGAGCAGCGGTTGACCAAGCAGACGGTGGGCAAGTGGCGCGCGCGGTTTTTCACGGCGCGGGTCGACGGGTTGCTCGATGAGCCGCGGCCGGGCGCGCCGCGGAAGATCATGGATGCCGACGTGGAGCGCGTGGTGACGGCGACCCTGGAGACAAAGCCACGCGACGCGACCCACTGGAGCACGCGCGCCATGGCGGCGCGCTGCGGCCTGAGCCAGAGCACCGTGAGCCGTATCTGGCGAGCGTTCGGGTTGCAGCCGCATCGTACGGAAGCCTTCAAGCTCTCGAAGGACCCGCTCTTCATCGAAAAGGTGCGCGACATCGTCGGCCTGTACCTCGACCCGCCGGATCGGGCGCTGGTCCTGTGCGTCGACGAGAAGTCGCAGATTCAAGCGCTCGATCGCACGCAGCCGTTGCTGCCGATGCGACCGGGCCAGGTCGAACGTCGGACGCACGATTACCGGCGCCATGGCACCACGTCGCTCTTCGCCGCGCTCGACGTGAAGAGCGGCGGCATCATCGGCCGCTGTCATCGGCGCCACCGTGCTGTCGAGTTTCGCCAGTTCCTCGAGACGATCGAGACGGCCGTGCCCGCGGAACTGGAGATTCACCTCGTTCTCGATAACTACGCCACGCATAAGACGCCGCAGATTCGACGCTGGCTCGCGAAGCGTCCCCGCTATCATCTGCACTTCACGCCGACCGGCGCCTCCTGGCTGAATCTCGTGGAGCGCTGGTTCGCCCTGCTGACGCAGAAGCAGATTCGGCGCGGGACACATCGAAGCACCCGAGCGCTGGAGACGGCGATCAGCGAGTACATCGCGATCAGCAACGAGCGACCGAAGCCATTCATCTGGACGAAAACGGCCGACGAGATCCTCCTCAGCATCGAGCGATTTTGTCGACGGATCTCAGACTCGGCACACTAGCAGGCTGCTGAAAAACCCGACTTTTGATGCCGGGGCACGAGAAGAGTTCGACTACGATGCGCGCAACGCCAAGCGAGGAGGCGCGCATGCGTGGTGAGGGGACAGGGCCGCAGCCGCACATGTGGAGTTACGTGCCGCTCGAACAGCGGATTCCGGTCGACCATCCGCTGCGGCCGTTGCGCACCATGGTCGACACGATCTTGACGGAGCTGTCGCCCCAGTTCGATGAGCTCTACTCCAAGGTGGGCCGGCCATCGATTCCCCCCGAGCACCTGCTGCGCGCGCTGCTGCTGCAGGTGCTCTATACCGTCCGGAGCGAGCGGCTGCTGATGGAGCAGCTCGACTACAACCTGCTCTTCCGGTGGTTCGTGGGCTTGGCCATGGATGACCCGATCTGGGACGCGACCGTGTTCACGAAGAACCGGGAACGGCTGCTGCGCGGCGACATCGCCCGCGCCTTCTTCGAGCGCGTGCGCGCCCAAGCCGACCAGCGCGGCCTGCTGTCGGACGAGCACTTCACGGTGGACGGCACGCTCATCGACGCCTGGGCCAGTCTCAAGAGCTTCCAGCGCAAGGACGCCCCGCCCTCGGCGCCGGACGATCCGGGCAACCCGACGGTGAACTTCCATGGCGAGCGGCGCCGCAACACCACGCATGCCTCGACGACCGACCCCGAGGCGTTGCTCTATCGCAAAGGCGATCGGCAGGAAGCGAAGCTGCGCTATCAGGGTCACGTGCTGATGGAGAACCGGTATGGGCTGGCCGTCGATGGCTGCCTCACCGCGGCGGACGGCTACGGCGAGCGGGCGGCCGGGCTGGAGATGGTGGGTCCGCTGGCGGCGACGCGCCGGATCACCTTGGGGGCCGACAAAGCCTATGACACGCGCGACTTCGTCGAGGCCCTTCGCGGGCTCCAGGTGACGCCTCACGTGGCGCAGAACACGTCGAAGCGTTCGAGTGCGATCGATCGGCGCACCACGCGCCACGCCGGCTACGCGGTGAGCCAACAGAAGCGTAAGCGGATCGAAGAGATCTTCGGCTGGCTGAAGACCATCGGTCTGATGCGGCAAACGCGCTTCCGCGGCCGGCGCCGGGTCGGGTGGATGTTCGTCTTCAGCCTGGCGGTCTACAACTTGGTGCGCATCAGGAACTTGGACCAATGTCTGACATGACGCCGCCCAGCCCGATTCTCGCGTCGTCCACGGCGCGGGCGCGGCAAGCGAACCGCGAGCGAACCGCCTCTGCGGCATCGGGCCGCGCCGTGTGCAGACCGTCTGTTTGCTTTTCACCTGCTTTTTCCGCAGCCTGCTAGAGTGCTAGAACGTTGGCGCCGCTCCGCGCTATCTGGTGCATCTCGGGCTCGGCGTGGCGTGGTTGATCCTAGTGCTAGTCGCCCTTCTCGTGCTCGCTATTTGAGCCTCCGCCGCGTGCGACGGAGAGCCCCAGGCGCCCAGCCTCGCAGCTCCTGAATGGGAGTGTGCGACAGCTTTGACAAGCAGCGCCGCTCTAACGGCAGCGCCGCCCGGCTGAGTCAGCGAACCGCGTAGATGTTGATACCAGCGCCGGGATCGGAACTCGTCTGTGGCTGGAAGGGTGCCTCCGGCATCGGTGCGGTCCTTGATGCGACGCCCTCCCTCGATGACGCCGGCGCC
>DASXQQ010000383.1:0-2968 GCA_036507085.1 Piscinibacter sp.
CAACGGCGGGGTCGAGGGGGCGGCGCAAACCGATGTCATCATCCTCACGCATGACACCGTCGAAGGCGAAATGAACAAGGCGATCGCGCAGATGCAGGCGCTGCCCACCGTGCTCGCGCCGATCGTGCGCATCCGCAAGGAAGAACTGAACTGATTCATCCGGGAGTCGGACCGTGAAGTACATCAGCACGCGCGGCGACGCACAGCAGCGCAGCTTCTGCGAGATCCTGCTGGAGGGCCTGGCGCCGGACGGCGGCCTGTACCTGCCGGTGCGCTATCCGAAGATCGACGACGCGACCCTGGGCTACTGGCGCTTGCTGCCGTACCACGAGCTGGCGTTCGAGGTGCTGTCGCTGTTCATCGACGACATTCCCGCGTCCGACCTGCGCGCGCTGGTCGAGAAGACCTACACCGCCGAAGTGTTCGGCAGCTTCGAGATCGCGCCGCTCAAGCCGCTCGAGCCCGGGGTGTCGCTCGAAGCCCTGTCGAACGGCCCGACGCTCGCCTTCAAGGACATGGCGATGCAGTTGCTCGGCAACCTGTTCGAGTACGAACTGGCGCGCCGCGGCGAGACGCTCAACATCCTCGGCGCGACCTCCGGCGACACCGGCAGCGCCGCCGAGTACGCGATGCGCGGCAAGCAGGGCATCCGCGTCTTCATGCTCAGCCCGCACGGCCGCATGAGCGCGTTCCAGCAGGCCCAGATGTTCAGCCTGCAGGACGCGAACATCCACAACATCGCGATCGAGGGCGTGTTCGACGATTGCCAGGACATCGTCAAGGCGGTGTCCAACGACCTCGCGTTCAAGCGCCGCCACAAGATCGGCACGGTGAACTCGATCAACTGGGCGCGCCTGCTGGCGCAGGTGGTGTACTACTTCGCCGGCTACTTCCACGCCAGCAAGTCGGACTTCGACCCTGTGAGCTTCGCCGTGCCCTCGGGCAACTTCGGCAACATCTGCGCCGGCCATGTGGCGCGGATGATGGGCCTGCCGATCAAGCAGCTCGTGCTCGCGACCAACGAGAACGACGTGCTCGACGAGTTCTTTCGCACCGGCACCTACCGCGTTCGCAGCAGCGCCGAGACGCACGAGACCTCGAGCCCGTCGATGGACATCTCCAAGGCGTCGAACTTCGAGCGCTTCGTCTTCGACCTGCTCGACCGCGATGCGCAGCGCACGCGGCGCCTGTTCAAGACCGAGCTCGAGCAGCACGCGTCGTTCAGCATCGGTCAAGAGGCCTTCGCTCGCATCCCGGACTTCGGCTTCGTCTCCGGCTCGAGCACCCATGCCGACCGGCTGGCGTCGATCCGCGACACCTGGCAGCGCTTCGGCCTGATGATCGACACCCACACGGCCGACGGCCTGAAGGTCGCACGCGAGCATCTCGAGCCGGATGTGCCGATGATCGTGCTCGAGACCGCGCTGCCGGCGAAGTTCGCCGAGACCATCGTCGAAGCCATCGGCCGCGAGCCCGATCGGCCGGCGGCGATGCAAGGCATCGAGCAACTCCCCAAGCGCTTCACGGTCATGCCGGTCGATGCGCAAGCGGTGAAAGACTTCATCGCCGACAATGGTTAGGGTCTGTTCACACTAAATGCGTACCCACGTGACTCAGGAAAAGCCCGCCATCGAGGCGCAAAGCGCAGCCGTGGTCTTTCCCACGGCGAGCATTTGCAACGCGGAGGGCGGGTTTTTCCTGGGATCACCCGAAGGGCCGGGCGCTGGCGGGCCGCAGGGCGTCGTTGCGCGCTCGTTGTGTGCCGAAGGCACACGGCCTCGCCCGCGCCTAGCCCTGCGGCCCGCCAGTGCCCGGCGTGGGCACGCATTTAGTGTGAACAGACCCTAAATGAAGGTCATCGGCTTCTGCGGCTACTCCGGCTCGGGCAAGACCACGCTGGTCGAGCAGCTGATCGCGCGCTTGCGGCTGGCCGGGCAGCGGGTGTCGGTGGTCAAGCACGCGCACCACGACTTCGACATCGACCACCCGGGCAAGGACTCGTGGCGCCACCGCGAGGCGGGGGCCTTCGAAGTCGTTGTCGCGTCGGACCGGCGGCTGGCGAAGATTCGCGAGTACGAATTGCAGGCCGAGCCCACGGTGCACCAGCTGATCGCCGAGCTCTACGACTGCGACTGGGTGCTGGTCGAAGGCTTCAAGCACGCCGACCTGCTGAAAATCGAGGTCTGGCGGGCCGCCAACGGCAAGCCGGCGCAGTACGCGAACGATCCCTACGTCGTCGCCATCTCCACCGACAGCGCGAACCAGTTGCCCGAGCCCACCGGCCTGCCGGTGCTCGACCTCAACGACCCCGACGCCGTGGCCTGCTTCCTTCTCGGCAACCCTGCGCGCTATGAGTACCGATCACCCCTCTTCGAATCCGACGCCGCGCCCGCCGCTGCTGACGCTGGACGAGGCGCTGGATCGCCTGATCCGCGCGGTCCGGCCGTTCCCCGCGGCTGAGGCGCAGCCGCTCCCCACCTTCGACGCGCTCGGCCGCGTGCTGGCCGAGGACGTGCGCTCGACGCTCGACGTGCCGCCGGCCGACAACAGTTCGATGGACGGCTACGCGCTGCGTTGCGCCGACGTGGCCGAGGCCGGGGCGGTACTGCCGCTCGGCCAGCGCATCCCCGCCGGCGCCGCGCCGTCGGCGCTGCAAGCGGGCACCGCGGCGCGCATCTTCACCGGCGCGCAGATTCCGGCCGGCGCGGACGCGGTCGTGATGCAGGAGCAATGCGATTCGCTCGACGGCAAGGTCCGCGTCAACGCCGTTCCGACGCCGGGGCAATGGATACGCCGGCGCGGGGAAGACGTGCTGAATGGTGCGGTGGTGCTCGCGCGCGGCCAGCGCCTCACGCCGCAGGCACTTGGCCTCGCGGCCTCGGTGGGCGCGGCGACGCTGCGCGTTGCGCGCCGCCCGACGGTCGCGCTGTTCTCCACCGGCGACGAACTGGTGATGCCGGGCGAGCCC
>DASXQQ010000384.1:0-1526 GCA_036507085.1 Piscinibacter sp.
CGAACTGGTCGAGCCCTTCGGCCCGGCGGGCCGGCTCGGCAGCCCCTACGTCTACTGGCTGATCGTCTCGACTGCGAGCCGCGCGCGGGCCGAGGTGAGGCAGTTCTGCGACTGGGTCGAGGCGCGCGCGGCGCAGACGCGACGCGCGATGGGCGAGGACTGAGAGGGTGTGGACGAAATGATCTATGCGGCCAGTCTAGTGGCGAGGATACGCGCTTCGGCCAACCAGACCCATGCGAGCGGGGCCCAGTTTGATCGATCATGGTGTGCCATGAGGCGGCGTGCACGCTCGTTCCAGGCATGAGTACGCTCGACAACCCATCGCTTGGCCTGCACGACGAAGCCCTTGGGGACGACGTCGGGCCACAAGGGCTGTTGAGCGTCTTGCCAGGTGCCTGTGCTGCGGTTGCCGGGGTGGCGCACGATTTCCACGCTGATGCCGTGGGTCTCTTCGATGGCCGTCGCGCATTTGCCGCCGTAGGCGCCATCGGCGTAGAGCTTCTTCAGCCCGGGGACTTTGGCGCAGGCCTGCGCCACGACCGGCGCCGCCGCGTCGCGGTCTTGCACACTCGCTGCGGTGACCGTGATGGCCAGCAGCAAACCCAAGGTGTCGACCACCAGATGGCGCTTGCGGCCCTTGACCTTCTTGCCTGCGTCGAACCCGGTCTGGCCGCCCTGCGCGGTGCTGCGCGTGCTTTGCGCATCGATGATCGCGGCGGTCGGTTCGGGGGCTCTGCCCATGCGGTCACGCCATTGCTGGCGCAGCCGGTCGTGCATGGCCTCGAACACGCCAGCCGCAGCCCAGCGGCTGAAAGCCTTGTAGGTCGCTTGCCAGGGTGGGAACGTCTTGGGCAGCAGCCGCCACGCGCAGCCCGTGCGCAGCGCGTAGCAGCAGGCGTTGACCATGTGGCGGCGCTCATAACGGGCCGGCGCGCCGCGCTGTCCATCGCGCTCGAACAAGTCGCCCACCAGCGCCCATTCGGCATCGGTCAGGTCGGTGTTCATGCCGCTGGCACCATCGGCACGGCGATGGGCGGCGGTATAGCCGTATCGCGTCGGGGCGGCCCCTTGAACCGCCGCTCGCTCACCGGCGCGGCGCAGTGGCTTGAGCCGCTCGATGCCGGCCTCGCGCAGCGCCTTGCGCACGGTGACCGTGCTGACCTTGACCCCCGCGCGTCGAAACAACTCGCGCGTCACTTCGTCCAGCGAAGAGCGCGGCTGCTCCCGAGTGATCGCACGCAACACTGCCGTGTGTTCGGCGTTCAGCGAGGGCTTGCGCCCAGGACGTCCAGGTTGCTCGACTCGCGCCTTCGTCACCATCCAACACCTCGTGCCTGCATGCCTCGATCAGAGCATAACGCGCGAGATGTTGTTTTCGTCTACACCCTCTGAGGCTCCCTTCTTCAACCGCCCACCTGCGCACGCCGACCATGTCACTGCCCTCCTCCACCGCCACGCTGCAGCAGCGCGCGCTCCTGTCGGGACCGGAGCGCCACATCCCCTTCCTCGAAAAGATCGGCATGCGC
>DASXQQ010000385.1:0-8484 GCA_036507085.1 Piscinibacter sp.
CGGATCACCAGCAGCGAGACGAGCAGCGGGATGACGAGCTTGAACAGCGCCGGCGGCACGCCCCAGCCGGGCAGCAGGCCGCGCGCGACGAAGGCGAGCAGCAGCGCGATCACCGGGAACAGCACGCCGTCGATCACGATCCGCCCGAACAGCACCGACGCCGGCTTGGCCTGGGTGCCGCGCAGCAGGCGCACCAGCAGCCAGGCCAGCGCGAGGCAGGCCAGGGCGACGCCGAGCTCGGTGAATGCACCGTGGGTGAAGAGCGAGTCGGCCAGCTCGCGAAGCTCATCGGCCGTCATGGGACGCGACATGGCCGCCACCTTAGCAGGACCGGCGCGCGGTGATGCCCTGCCGAGGCGTCTTCAATCGAGGTCGGCGAGCACCCGCAGGTGCACCGCGACGCTGCGCGCGAGCGCGCCCAGCGCGTAGCCGCCTTCGAGGCACGACACGATGCGGCCCTGCGCATGCCGATCGGCCACGCCCTTCACGCGCCGCGTGATCCATTCGTAGTCGGCCTCGATCAGGCCGAGCTGGCCGAGCTGGTCTTCGCGGTGGGCGTCGAAGCCGGCGGAGAAGAAGATCATTTGCGGCGCGAAGGCTTCGAGGCGCGGCATCCACATCGCCTCGATCAGGTCGCGCACCTCGGGCCCGCGGGTGTAGGGCGGCACCGGCACGTTGACCATGTTGGTGCCCTTGGGCACCGCGCCGCAAAACGGGTACAGCGGGTGCTGGAAGATGCTGACCATCAGCACGCGCTCATCGCCGGCGATGATGTCTTCGGTGCCGTTGCCGTGGTGGACGTCGAAGTCGACGATCGCCACCCGCTCGAGGCCGCGCACGTCGAGCGCATGGCGGGCGGCGATCGCCACGTTGTTGAAAAAGCAGAAACCCATCGCCTGGTCGCGCGTCGCGTGGTGGCCGGGCGGGCGCACCGCGCAGAACGCGTTCTCAACCTCGCCGTCGAGCACTGCATCGGTGGCGGCGACCGCGGCGCCGGCGGCCCGCAGCACCGCGCGCCAGGTGTCGGGGCAGGCCACGGTGTCGGGGTCGAGCGCGCGCGATTCGCCGCTCGCGCTCACCTGTTCGAGCAGGTGCTTGAGCTCGGCGACATAGCCACTCGCATGGGCACGCTCGACGTCTCGCAGGTCGACGGCAGGCGCCTCGCGAAAGTCCAACGCCACATCGAGCCCGGTGGCTCGCAGGTGGTCTTCGATCGCGGCCAGCCGCTGCGCGCACTCGGGGTGGCCGAGGCCCATGTCGTGGCGCCGGCAGTCGGGGTGGCTGTAGAAAGCGGTGGACATCGTCGTGACCCCATCGGGCTTTTTTCGGGTAAGGTCAGCCGCATGGCATCACCCCTCGCAGCGCAGCTCACCCGTCTTGTCGACCAGATTAGCACGATCATCGTCGGCAAACGAGCGCAGATCGAGGACTGCGTGGCCTGCCTGCTGGCCGGTGGCCACCTGCTGATCGAGGACGTCCCCGGGGTCGGAAAGACCACCCTCGCCCATGCGCTGGCGGTGTCGCTGGGCCTGCGCTTTTCACGGGTGCAGTTCACCGCCGACCTGATGCCCTCCGACCTGGTCGGGGTCAGCGTCTACGAGCGCAGCAAGGAGGCGTTCATCTTCCACCCCGGCCCGGTGTTCGCCCAGGTGCTGCTGGCCGACGAGATCAACCGCGCCGGACCGAAGACGCAAAGCGCGCTGCTCGAAGCGATGGAAGAGCAGCAGGTCACCGTCGAGGGCGAAACGCGCGCACTGCCGCGGCCCTTCTTCGTCATCGCCACGCAGAATCCGAGCGAACAGGTCGGCACCTACCCGCTGCCCGAATCGCAGCTCGACCGCTTCCTGATGTGCATCACGCTGGGCTACCCCGACCGGGCGAGCGAACGCGCACTGCTCGCGGGGCAAGACCGGCGCGAGGCGATCAACCATCTTCGCCCGCTGATGACGCCCGACGAGCTCGTCGCTGCCCAACGGGCGGTGCTCGCGGTGCACGCCTCGGGCGCCCTGCTCGACTACCTGCAGGCGCTGCTCGCGGCCACGCGCGGGGGCGCCTGGTTCGTCGAGGGCCTGAGCCCGCGCGCGGGCATCGCGGTGCTGCGCGCGGCCAAGGCGCGTGCGCTGCTCGGCGAGCGCGACTACGTGGCACCCGACGACATCCAGGCCATCCTCGCCCAGACCGTCGCGCACCGGCTGATGCCGCTGGCCGGCGCCGGACGCGGCCCGATCGAGCAGGTGCGCGCGATGATGGCAGCCGTGCCCCTGCCCTGAGGCGGAAATCGTGACGGGTAGGACTCGATGAATACCGTTCCCGCTGCGCCGCGTGAGGTCGGGTCACGACCCACGGTTCACGGGTCACTCCTCGGCTGGCCCCAGCGGCGTTTCCGCGCCTGGTGGCAGGCGCGCCTGCGGCGCACCGACACGCTGCTGCTGACCCAGCGCAACATCTACATCGTGCCGACGCGCGCCGGCTTCATGTTCGCGGCAACGCTGATCACCCTGCTGATCGCGTCGATCAACTACCAGCTCAACCTCGGCTATGTGCTGACCTTCCTGCTCGCCGGCAGCGGGCTGGTGTCGATGCAATTGACCCACAACACCTTGCGCGGCCTGACGCTGCACCTGCGAGCGACGACGCCGGTGTTCTGTGGCGACGCCGCGGTGCTCGAGGCGGTGCTCGCGAGCCCGGGCAGCGCGCGCCACGGTATCGGCATGCGCATCGAGTCGGCCGACGACAGCACGCTGACCTGGGTCGACGTGCCCGCCGGCGGCCAGGCCACCGCGCATGTGAGCTTCCTGCCCGCCGAGCGCGGCTGCCACGAGGTGCCGACACTGAGCGCGGAGACGCGCTTTCCGCTCGGCTTGTTCCGCGCCTGGACCGTCTGGCGCCCGAGCGGGATGGTGCTGGTCTACCCGAGGCCCGAACGACCGGCCGCCGCGTTGCCGGCGGCGCGCCCGGTGCCCGGCGGCCCGACGCAATCGCGCAGCACGGCCGGCGGCGAGATCGAAGGCATTCGCGCCTACCGGCGCGGCGACCCGCTGAAGCTCGTCGTCTGGAAGAAGGCCGCGAAGGCGATGGCCACCGGCGGCGAGCTCGTCAGCCGCGACACCAGCGTGTCGGCCCAGCGCGAGCTGTGGCTCGACTGGCATACATGCGGCTCACTGGCGCCGGAGGAGCGGCTGTCGCGCCTGACCGCCTGGGTGCTCGCCGCCGAGCACGCGAACATCAACTACGGCGTACGCCTGCCCGGCGTCGACATCGCCTGCGGCCAGGGCGAGGCGCATCGGCGCAGCTGCCTGGAGGCCCTGGCACTGTGGCACTGACGCTCAAGCTGAACGCCTGGCGCCACCTGCCGCGCGAGGCCCGCGACACGCTGTTCCTGCTGGCGGTGATCGCCTGGACGGTGCTGCCGCACGTTTCGCATCTGCCGCTGTGGTGCGCCTTCCTGACCGCAGCGGTGTTGCTGTGGCGCGCCCATCTTGCCCTCGTCAACGGGCCGCTGCCCGGCCGCTGGGTGCTGGTGGGCGTGCTGCTGCTCGCAGCCGCGCTCACGCTGTGGTCGTATCGCACCCTGCTCGGCAAGGAGGCCGGCGTCACGATGGCGGTGGCGCTGATGTCGCTGAAGACGCTCGAGCTGCGCGCGCGGCGCGACGCCTTCGTTGTGTTCTTCCTCGGCTTCTTCATCATCCTCACCCACTTCCTCTATTCGCAGTCGCTGCCGGTGGCGGCGGCGATGCTGGTCTCGGTGTGGGGGCTGCTGACCGCGCTGGTGCTCGCACACATGCCGGTCGGCCAGCCGGGGCTGCGCCAGGCGAGCGCACTGGCGGCGCGAACCGCGTTGCTGGGCGCGCCGATCATGGCGTTGATGTTCCTGCTGTTCCCGCGCCTTGCGCCGCTGTGGGGCATGCCGCAGGACGGCATCGGAACCACCGGCTTGTCGAACAGCATGCACATGGGCTCGGTGGCCGAAGTGGCACAGGACGACAGCATCGCCTTGCGCGTGCGCTTTCTCGGCACCGCGGCACCGCCGGCGCAATCGCTCTACTTTCGCGGGCCGGTGCTCACGCGCTTCGACGGCCGCGAGTGGCGCCCCTCGGGGACGCTGTCATCGGCGGGGTTCGTGCGCAGCACCATGGCGCCGGCCGAACTGCGCGTGCGCGGCGAGCCGGTGCGCTACGAGATGACGCTCGAGCCGCTGCGCCTGGCGGTGCTGCCGCTGCTCGAAGCCAGCACCGCCGCGCCGCTGGTCGAGGGCTATCGCGTCACCCCGCGCGACGACTTGCAATGGACCACCGAACGCCCGGTATTCGAGCGCCTGCGCTTCCAAGCCGAGGCCTACATCGACTTTCGCTACGGGCCGACCCGGCCGAGCGTGCAACTGCAGGACGAGCTCGAACTGCCGGCCGGCTACAACCCGCGCACGCTCGAATGGGCCGCCGCGCTGCGACGCGACCCGCGCTACACCCACGCCGACGCGCGCACCCTCGCGCAAGCGGTCTACACCCACATCCGCAGCGGCCGCTTCACCTACACGATGGCGCCCGGCGCCTACGGCGTCGACAACCCGCAGGGCGCGATCGACGAGTTCTGGCTCGACCGCAAGCAAGGCTTCTGCGAACACTTCGCCGCCGCCTTCGTCGTCGTGATGCGCGCGATGGACGTGCCGGCACGCGTGGTCACCGGCTACCAGGGCACCGACCCCTTGCCGGTCGACGGCTACTTCATCGTGCGGCAGAGCTCGGCCCATGCCTGGGCCGAGTACTGGCAGGCCGGCGGGGGCTGGGTGCGCGCCGACCCGACCGCGGCGGTCGCGCCCGACCGCGTGCTGCGCAGCCGCAACCTGGCGCCGCCGGCGGGGCTGGTGGCCGGCGCCATCGGCAACGTCAGCCCGGCGTTGCTCGCACAGCTGCGCACCGCATGGGAGGCGGTGAACAACCGCTGGAACCAATGGGTGATGAACTATTCGCGTGGCCAGCAGATCGATCTGCTGAAGAGCATCGGCTTCAAGTCACCGACCTGGGAAGACCTGGCCTTGCTGCTGACCGGCGCGCTCAGCTCGCTCGCGCTCGCCGGCGCCGCGTGGGCCTGGTGGGATCGGCACCGCATCGATCCCTGGGTGCGGCAGATGGAGCGCATCCGCGCGGCGCTGCGGCGCCTGGGCATCCCCGCCTTCGCGCACGACCCGCCGCGCAGCCTGGCACTGCGCGTGCGTGCGACGCTCGGACCGCGCGGCGACGCACTGGCGCAGCTGCTCGACGCGCTCGACGCGCAGCGCTACTCGCGCGCGGCCAGCCCGCGGCCCGACGCAACGCTGACGCGGCGATTTGTTTCGCAGGCACGCGCCTTGCGATCGATGGCTGCGGATAATCTCCGCTGATTCTGTCTACGCTGTCCCGATGTCACGTCTGTATCTCAACGCAAGTTCTTTCCTCGCCTGTGCCTGTCTCGTGCTCGCCTGCGCATCGCCGGACGCGCAGGCCGCCAAGACCAAGCACAAGCCGCGCGCGGTCGCTGTGCGCGCCGACGATGCCGACGCCATCACCTACGGCCGGCGCGACGACCTGATGCGCTTCGGGGCCGAACTCGCCCAGCGCCGCGGGCTCGACGCGGCGTGGGTACAAGCGGCGTTGGCCGAGTCGCGCTTCGTCCCGAGCGTGGCGAAATTCATCATGCCGCCGCCGGCCGGCACCGCGAAGAACTGGGCCGCCTACCGCGCCCGCTTCATCGAGCCGACGCGCGTTCGCGCCGGCCTCGCATTCTGGAATGCGAACGAAGCATGGCTGCGCTTGGCCGAAGAACGCTATGGTGTTCCGCCGGAGATCATCGTCGGCATCGTCGGCGTGGAGTCGCTGTACGGCGAGCAGATGGGCACGTTCCGCGTCATCGATGCGCTCGCCACGCTGGCCTTCGATTTCCCTGCCGGCCGGCGCGACCGCAGCGGCTTCTTTCGCGACGAGCTCGAGAGCTATTTCGTGCTGTGCCAGGCGCAGGGCCTGGACCCGCTTGCGCTGAAGGGCAGCTACGCCGGCGCGATCGGCATGCCGCAGTTCATGCCGTCGAGCATCAACCAGCATGCGCTCGACTTCGACGGCAACGGCCACATCGACCTGCAGCGCAGCAGCGCCGACGTGATCGGCAGCATCGCCAACTTCCTCGCGAACGCCGGCTGGCAACGCGGCCTGCCCACCCATTTCGAGGTGGCCGCGCCGGTCGACGTGAGCGACCGCGCGGCGCTGCTCGGCCCCGACATCTTGCCGCTGTTCAGCCCGCAGGAATTCATCGATCACGGCGCGGCGGTCGGCGCCCCCGCGATGGCCACCGAGAGCAAGCTCGCGCTGGTCGAGCTGCAGAACGGCGAAGCGGCGACGAGCTATGTGGCCGGCACCACGAACTTCTATGCGATCACGCGCTACAACTGGTCGAGCTACTACGCAATGGCGGTGATCGCGCTGGGCGACGCGGTGAAGCAGCAGCGGCGCTGAGGCCGCTGCGGTGGGCGTTCGCGGCTATGGCAGCGGCGCGAACAGGAACGCTATCACCGCGATGAACGCGGCGAAGACGATCCACGCGAGCGATGGCCACGGGTTCGGCAGATCCTCGTCGTCGAGGGCGAGCGGTTCTGACTGCGGCATCATGTCGTTTCTCCAGCGTGCCCTGCATGGGCCAGCCCCGCGAGAAGTTCGCGGGGTTCAACTGGGAATACGAGATGCCGGGGTCAGACCGGACAGGCCGGCCGAAAAAGACTACTTGTCCTGCCGATCCGCCTCTTTCCTGGCGCGGCAGCGCAGCCAGCACCAGAGAAGGCCTGCGGCGAATCCTGCGAGGAAGCCACCGCCCGCGACGATCCAGGTAGCCACTCCACCCGGACTTCCACCCTGCGCGTAGGCTTCCATCGTTGTCGTCAACAAAAGCGTCGAGGCAGCGAGATTGAATGTTGGTTTCACGAGCATTCCTTGTTTGTTGTTAGCTAAAGAAGTCGAGTGAAGGGGCTTGGTGTGGCAGAAGGGTCGAATTCTCTGACGGGCGGCCGTTTGACGCAGACTCTCTTTTCAGCATCTTCCTTTGCAGACGGGCCTTGAGCTTCAGCACCCGCAAGTACGTCGGCGCATCGGCACCCATCGATTTCCGAAGGATGGGATCAGCAACCACGACAAGGGCCACCGCGTCTTCGGTCCGCCCCAGTGCGTCCAGGGCCAAGGCGATATTGAGTGAGACGAGTTGAGGCAAGGGGTGTTCCGCTCCCAGCACCTCGGATAACTCTCCCTGGGCTCGCCGCAGTTGCTTAAGGGCCTCATCCTGCCGTGCGCTTTGCAGGAGTGCAACGCCCATGAGCGACTTGGAGACAGCTCCCAACACGATGGCTGTCGTTCCACCACTGTCCGAGCGCTGAAGCGTCGAGGCTCGCATCACCCACTGCTGGGCGCCCGAGGGATCACCGCTAAGCAGTCGCGATTCCGCCAATGCGAGCAGCGCTCTGGCCTTCAGCGTCGGATTGACAGGCACTTCCGAACCGGACTCGCCAAACGTCCTCACCCGTTCAAACAATGCTCGTTGGCGGGGCGACGTTCCCAACGCTGACTCGAGACGGAATGTGAGGAACAGCGCCTCGGCCTGCAGGGTCGGCGACGTGCGATCTTCCGACAGTGCATCCACGAGCGGTACTTCTTCCTGCGCGCGTTGCGTCATACCCAACCTCAGCATGAACTGCATCTTGCCCAGCAGGAGTCTTCTGCACCGTTCCTCATTCGAGCCGAGCGCCTTGGCACAATGAGGCAGCGCCGCGAGAACATGCGAAAGACCTTCCGAATAGTGACCGGCGGCATACAGCAGTTCGGCGCGCTCCAGATCCGACTTTGCAAACTCCTTCGGGTCAAGGCCAATGGTCTTGGTCGTGGCCACCTCAAGCTGTCGTTGTAGCGCCAACGCCTCCTCAAAATTGCGAGATAGACGCTCAGCAAAGATTAGCCCGCGCAGAGCTTCCATCGTCTGGACGTGGTACGGGCCAAACGCCGTCGTCGCCTCCCGCCGGCTCTCTATGAACAACGCCCTGGCTTGCTCCGCGCGTCCCTGGACATTCGCAATCCACCCTTCGACTTCAGTCAATCGCGCATTCAATTCCGGATCTGTCTTCGGCCGATTCGGCACATCCTTTGCCTGCTGCAACAAGCTCAGCGCACGCTTCGGATCCCCCGCCCGCAGCGCGTTGTCCGCATGCGCAGCCCGGGCCATCGTGGTTTCGCGCGGCATGCCGAGCTGGGCGTAGATGCGGGCGGCGTCGGCGAAGGTGCTGTCGGCGTTGACGTACTCGCCCATGCCCATCTGGATCGTGCCGATGCCTTGCAACAGTTCGGCCTGCAAGCGCGGCTGCCCTTCCAGGCGACTCAGCAAATCCCTGCGCCCACCTTCCAGCAGTTCGCGCGCCGTGATGTCGGCGCCACGCGACTTCTCCTGGTCGGCGCGCTTGAACAGATTCAGCATGAAGTC
>DASXQQ010000386.1:0-16337 GCA_036507085.1 Piscinibacter sp.
GCGGCCTCAGCGCTTACCGCGCGGCAGCGTTTCGACGGTCTGGTTCCACAGCGCCGAGCCGACCAGCGAGGAGCCACCGTCGACCAGCAGCACCGTGCCGGTGATGTAGCTCGCGAGCGGCGACGCGAGGAACACTGCCGCCTGGCCGATGTCGTGGACGCTGCCGTACTGGCGCATCGGCACGACCTGCCTGGCGCGCTCGTCGACCTCGGGTGACGACAGCCGCTTCAAGCCTTCGGTGCCGAGGATCGGGCCCGGGATGATGCTGTTGGCGCGGATGCCGTAGCGGCCCCATTCGACCGCGAGGTTGCGCATCAGCATGTCGACCCCGGCCTTGGCCGCCCCGACATGCAACTGGTAGGCCTGCGGCACGTACGCTTGCGGCGCCGAGATGAAGACGATGCAGCCGCGCCGCTCGCGCAACTGCGTGAAGGCCGCGCGCGAGGCGTGGAACGAGCCGAGCAGGTCGATGTCGATGACGGTCTTGAAGCCGTTCGGGCTCAGCTCTTCGGCGGGGCAGAGAAAGTTGCCGGCGGCGCCGGCGACCAGCACGTCGACCGGGCCGAGCTCTGACTGCGTGCGCGCGAGCGCCGCGTCGAGCGCCGCGGGATCGCGCACGTCGGCGGCCACTGGCAGCACCTTGCCGCCGGCGTGCGCATTGAGCCCGCGCAGGCCGACGGCGGCCCGGTCGAGCTTGTCCTGCGTGCGGCCGCAGATGCCCACGTTCGCGCCGAGCGCGGCGAAGTTCGACGCGACGCCGAGGTTGATGCCGCTGCCGCCGCCGGTGACGAAGACGGTGTTGCCCTTGAACAGTTCGCGTGGCAGAAGGTGTTGGACGATCATTGCAGTCTCCGTTTGTTTCAGACGATGAACGGGGTCACGGTTCGTGCTCCTAAAGCCAGGCATCGTCGAGCTCGACACAGACCGGCTCCAGGCTGCGCAGCAGCGCGAGTTGGGGACCGGTCTTCGGCAGTTCGTAGTGGAAGAAGTAGCGCGCGGCGGCGAGCTTGCCGCGATGGAAGTCGGCGTCGGTGCCGGGCAGCTTCGCTTGCGCGATCACCGCCTGGCGCAGCCACAGCCAGGCCACCACGGTGTGGCCGAAGGCGTCGAGGTAGACGCTGGCGTTGGCCAGTGCGAGCGTGGGGTTGTCGCGCAAGGCGGCAGCGAGGACGCGGGTCGTCTCCTGCAGATCGCGCCAGGCCTGCGCCAGCGCGTGCGCGTGCTGCGCGAGCGTTTCGTCGTCTAGCGCGTGCGCAGCGCTGACGCTGCGCGCGATCTCCTCGCCCAGCCGCTCCATGCCGGCGCCGTTGGCGGCCAGCACCTTGCGACCGAGCAGGTCGAGCGCCTGGATGCCGTCGGTGCCCTCGTGGATCGAGTTCAAGCGGTTGTCGCGGTAGAACTGCTCGACCGCGTATTCGCGCGTGTAGCCGTAGCCGCCATGGACCTGCACCGCGAGTGAATTGGCGGCCGTGCCGTAGATCGAGCACCAGGCCTTGATCACCGGGGTCAGCAGGTCCAGCAGCAATCGTGCGTTACGCCGCTGCGGCTCGGTGTCGGCGGCGTCGTGCCAGTCGGACAGCGACGCGCCGTACAGGCACAGCGCGAGGCCGCCTTCGGCATAGCTCTTTTGCGCGAGCAGCATGCGGCGCACGTCGGCGTGGTGCACGATGGGCACCTGCGGCGCTCGCGGGTCGCTCGAGGCGCGTCCCTGCACCCGCTCGCGGGCGTAGTCCAGCGCGTGCAGGTAGCCGGTGTAGGCGAGCATCGAGGCGGCGATGCCGACGTTGATGCGCGCCTCGTTAATCATCTGGAACATGCAGGCGAGGCCTTGATGCGGCGCGCCCAGCAGCTCGCCGATGCACTCGCCGCGCTCGCCGAAGTTCAGCATCGCCGAGGTGCATCCCTTGCAGCCCATCTTGTGGATCAGGCCGGCGAGCGCCACGTCGTTGCGCTCGCCGCGCGAGCCGTCGGCCTGCAGCCGGTACTTCGGCACGATGAACAGCGAGATGCCCTTTACCCCGGGCGGCGCACCGGGAATGCGTGCGAGCACCAGGTGGACGATGTTGTTGCTGAGCTCGTGGTCGCCGGCGGTGATGAAGATCTTGCTGCCCCTGATCGAATAGTGTCCGTCGGGCCGCGGCGTGGCCGACGACTGGATCTCGGCGAGCGAGGAGCCGGCGTGCGGCTCGGTCAGCACCATCGTGCCGAAGCAGCGGCCGGCCAGCAGCGGCGCGACGTAGCGGCGCTTCTGCTCCTCGCTGCCGAAGGCGATCAACATGTTGGCCACGCCGATGGTCAGGGTGGCGTAGGTGTCGGTCGCGATGTTGGCGCCCTTGAACACGGCCCAGCAGGCGTTGGCCACGCTGCGTGGCAGCTGCATGCCGCCGTCCTCGTAGTCATGCGTCGCGGCGAGCAGGCCGGCTTCGGTGAAAGCCTTCAGTGCGTCACCGACCTCGGGGATCAGCGTCACCCGTTCGCCGTCGAACTGCGGTTCGTTGAGATCGGCCTTGCGGTTGTGCGGTGCGAACTTGTCGGTCGCGATCTGCAGCGCGGTGTCGACGGCGGCGCCAAAGGTCTCGCGGCTGTGTTCGGCGAAGCGCGGGGCACGCGTCAGCGCTTCCACATCGAGCAGTTCGTAGAGCACGAAGTCGAGGTCGCGACGGTTGATGATCTTGCTGTCCATCGGGCGGGGCGGGGTGGCGAATGACTCTTGAACCGTTGAACGGAATCGAGTTCCGAAATACAGAGATAGCGTAGAACATTTCGCCGGACACCGCAAGAGCGCAGGGGACAGCCTGTCGCGCCGGTGACGTGCATTCCGAGTGGAGCGGCGGACGAGCGGCCTTGCATCCAGGCGGCCCTTTGCTGCGTAATCGGAGTGCACCACTCGAAGGAGAGCCTTCACATGTCTACTCAAGTCGACACCAATGACCTCGAGACCAAGGTCAAGGCCATGTACCGCGAGGTCGCCGAGAACCCCCACGGCGAGTTCCATTTCGAAATGGGCCGGGCGATGGCCGAGCGACTCGGCTATTCGAGCGCCGACCTCGACCACATCCCGAGCGAAGCGATCGAGTCCTTTGCCGGCGTGGGCTGCTACTTCCATCTCCTCGACGATCTGTCTGGCGCGCGCGTGCTCGATCTCGGCAGCGGCTCGGGCATGGACAGCTTCATCGCGAGCCTGAAAACCGGCCCGACCGGCACCGTGATCGGCCTGGACATGACCGATGCCCAGCTCGCGAAAGCCGAGGCGCTGCGCGCGCGCCGGGGCGTGCGCAATGTCACCTTCGTCAAGGGCTACATCGATGCGGCGCCGTTTCAGGACGGCAGCTTCGACGTGCTGATCAGCAACGGCGTGATCAACCTGGCCACCGACAAGGCCAAGGTGTTCAAGGAGGCGGCGCGGCTGCTGCGCGCCGGCGGCCAGCTGGCCATCGCCGACATCGTCACCACGGTCGTGCTGCCGGAGTCGATCTCCTGCAACGCCACGCTGTGGGCGGCGTGCATCGGCGGCGCCTGGCAGGTCGATCTGTACAAGCAGGCCATCGAGTCGGCCGGCCTGAAGATCGTCGCCGAGCAGGTCAACGACCAGTACCGCTTCCTGTCCGACAACGCCCAGGGCGCGACGAAGAAGTTCGGTGTCAAGAGCATCTCGCTGCGCGCCGACAAGGTCTGAAACGAAACCACAAGGAGTCGAACCATGCCATTCGCCAAGCTCATCTCGATCGCAGCCGCCCTGATTTTCTCGGCGGCCATGAGTCTGTCCGCCCAGGCCGCCGATGCGCCCAAGCCGCTGTACGAACGGCTCGGTGGCTTGAAGGGCATCACCCTCGTCGTCGACGACTTCATCGACCGCCTGGTGGCCAACAGGACGCTGAACAAGAACCCGGCCATCAAGGCGGGCCGCATCAGCTCGCCGCCGCCCTATCTGAAATTCCAGGTCTCGCAAATGGTGTGCGAAGCCACCGGCGGCCCGTGCAAGTACACCGGCAAGGGCATGAAGGAGTCGCACGTCCACCTCAACATCAGCGAGAAGGAGTGGGGCGTGATGGCGGGCGAGTTCAAGAAGTCGCTCAACAAGTTCAAGGTTCCGGCCGCGGAACAAAAGGAACTGTTCGACATCGTCGGCACCACCAAGGCCGACATCGTCACGCGGCCCTGACTTCAGAACACCCCGCCCAGCGCCCGGTGCACCCGGTCGCGCATGTCGCGCAGGCGCGGGCCGATGTCGCGGATCAGATGCTCGCGCGTCACGCCGCGCGCCGGCAGGCTGCAGCTGAAGGCGAGGACCTTGTTCGGGTCGTTGGAGACCAGGGGCACGCTGACCGCGTAGACCTCCTTGTTCCAGTCGCCGAGCGAGAAGCAGAAGCCGTACTTCTCGTAGTCGGCGAAGGCCTCCCGAAAGCCGCGCAGCGCGGCCGGCCAGTCCTCGGCCCGCACGGTGCGGCTGAACTCGAGGATGCGCTGCTCGCGCGTCTCCGGCGGCAGCCCGGCGGCGCAGGCGCGGCCGAGCGCCGAGGTGCCGCGCGGTACACGCTCGCCCACCGCGACGCCGAGCGCGAAGGTCGGGTTGCCGTGTGCGAGCTCGAGAAACATCATGCCCTCGCCGGAACGGGCGGCCAGCGCCACGCTGGCCTTCACCGCATTGGCGAGCTCCTGCATGAAGGGGCGGGCGGTCTGGCGCAAGTCGAGCGCGCTCAGAAAGGTCTGGCCGAAGCCGACCACCGCGATGCCCAGCGCGTACTTCTCCAGCGCCGGCAGGCGCTCCAGGTAGCCGAGCTCGGTCAGCGTGTGGGTGAGCCGCGCGATCGTCGAGCGCGGCAGTCCCGTGCGCGTGGCCAGCTCCTTGTTGCCGAGCGCGCGTTCGCCGCGCCGGTAGCAACGCAGGATCGCGAACGCCCGCGCCACCGCGGTGACGAAGTTGGGATCGACGCGTTGCGCCTCGGTCTGCGGCGGGACCGGTGGCTGTCTTGAACGGGCGATCGCCATGGCGGTACGCGATGGGTGCGACGATGCGCTATAGCATTTGAAGGGTGTTATGCCGCGAGCGCGCTCTCGCGCAGCAAGGCATCGCTGACCCGCGCGAGGTGGTGTTCGCTGTCGCCGAGCTGGAGGTTGAAGACCGTCAGCGACTTGAAGTGGTGGCTCACGATCAGTTCGTCGGTCACGCCCATGCCGCCGTGCAGTTGCACCGCCTGCTGGCCGACGAAGCGGGCGCACTGGCCGATGACGGCCTTGGCGGCCGACAGCGTGCACTGGCGCAGCGCCGTGTCGACGATCTCGGCGCGCGCGGTCGCCAGCAGCAGCATCGAGCGTGCGTGCTCCAGATGCATCAGCATCTCGGCCATGCGGTGTTGCAGCGCCTGGAATTTGCCGATCGGCACGCCGAACTGCTGGCGCGTCTTCACATGCTCGAGCGTCGCCTCGTAGAGTGCCGACATCGTGCCGACGGCGAACGCGCACAGCGCGGCGATGCCGCGGTCGAGCGCGTGCTCGATGATCGGCAGCGCGCCGCCGAGCGGGCCGATCAGCGCGCACTTCGGCAGCACCACCTCGTGCAACTGGAGGTCGGCGGCGCGCTGACCGTCGTGCGTCGCGTGGCTTCGCAGCACCAGGCCTTCGGCATCGCGCGGCACCGCGAACAGCGAGATCCCCTGCACGTCGTCGTCGGCGTCGGTGTGCCGTGCCGAGACCAGGATGTGGTCGGCGACATGGGCGTGCGGCACGCCGCTCTTCGCGCCCGACAGCACATGGCCGCCGGCGATCGTGCGCGCCTGCGCCGTGACCCGTGCCGTCTCGTAGCGCGAGCCCGGCTCGAAGTGGGCGAGCGTCGCGAACTGCGTGCCGGCAATCAGGCCCGGCAGCCAGGCTTCGCGCTGCAGCGGCGACGCGGCGCTGCGCAGCACGCTGCCGGCGAGCACCACGCTCGCGAACCACGGCTCGACCAGCAGCGCGCGGCCGAAGGCCTCGCCGACGACCATCATCTCCACCGGCCCGCCGCCCAAGCCGCCGTCGCCTTCGGCGAAGGGCAGGGCGAGCAGGCCCAGCTCGGCGAGCTGCGACCAGATGTCGCGGCTGATTCCCTCTTCCGACTCGATGATCGTGCGTCGCCGCTCGAAGCCGTATTCCCGTGCAACGAAGCGCTCCACCGTGTCCTTGAGCAAGCGCTGTTCTTCGCTGAGATCGAAATGCATGGATGACCTCACAAGCCGAGAATGCGTTGCGCGACGATGTTCTTCTGGATCTCGGTCGAGCCGCCGAAGATCGTCGTCTTGCGCAGGTTGAAGTACTGGCCGGCCAGGGTCGCGCAGTCGGCCGGGTCGACGGGCCCGCCCGATTCGTGCATCGCCGGATGCAAGGCAATGCCCTGCGGTCCGGCCGCGAGCAGCAGCAGTTCGGTGATCGTCTGCTGCAGCTCGGTGCCGCGCACCTTCAGCAGCGACGCCTCGGGTCCCGGCGCGGTCTGGCGGTCGGCGTCGGCGAGCGTGCGCAGCAGCGAGACCTCCAGCCCCATCAGGTCGATCTCGACCTGCGCGATGCGGTCGCGAAAACGCACGTCCTCGATCAGCGGGCGGCCGCGTTGCGTCTGGCGGCGGGCGAGCTGCTTCAGCCGCGCGAGCCCTCGCTTGGAGCCGCCGAGCATCACGATCAGCGTGCGCTCGTGGCCGAGCAGGTATTTGGCGCAGGCCCAGCCCTTGTTCTCGGGGCCGACGCGTTGCTCAAGCGGCACCCGCACTTCCTCGAGCCAGACCTCGTTGATCTCGTGCTCTCCGTCGAGCATGCGGATCGGCTGCACGGTGATTCCCGGCGTCTTCATGTCGAGCAGCAGGAACGAAATGCCGTCTTGCGGCCGCGCCTGCGCGTCGGTACGCGCGAGGCAGAACATCCAGTCGGCGTGCTGCGCGTAGGTGGTCCAGGTCTTCTGCCCGTTGACGATGTAGTGCTCGCCGTCGCGCTCGGCACGGGTCTTCAGCGCGGCGAGGTCGGAGCCGGCACCGGGCTCCGAATAACCCTGGCACCACCAGTCGTCGCCCGAGGCGATGCGCGGCAGGAAGCGCTGCTGTTGCGCTGCGCTGCCGAAGGCCATCAGCACCGGCGCGACCATGCGCAGGCCGAACGGGATCTGCATCGGCGCGCCGGCGAGCGCGCATTCCTCGTCGAACAAATGCTGCTCGACCGCGCTCCAGCCCGGCCCGCCGAACGCGGCCGGCCAGCTCGGCGCGCCCCAGCCCTGCGCGTGCAGGGTGCGCTGCCACTGCACGAAGTCGCGCTTGGCCAGGCGCTGGCCGGAGAACACCTTGGCGCTCACGTCGGCCGGCAGCCGCGCGGCCAGGAACTCGCGCACCTGCTGGCGAAAGGCGTGCTGCGCGGGAGTGAATTCAAGATCCATGGGCTGGGGCGGGTTCCGCCGAAAGTTCCGAATAACGGAATACGATTCCGTTTGTTGTTCGGTACTTTAGTGGGATTCCGAAATCGGCGCAAGCACGCCCGCGCCGCAGGCGCGTCGATCGTTCGAAGGCGGGGGAAACCGCAAGCCTCGGCGGACGAGGCAGCGCGGCCGCGGATCAGCAGCCGAGGGACAGTGCCTGCAAGGGCCGGCCGCTCGCCGCATCGACGACCACAAGGCTCACCTTGCGCGGATGCGCCGCGTCCGGCCGATCGGCCGGCGTGAACGCGAGCGGTTGGGCGGCGCCCGGTACGGCGGACCAGGCGGCGACGTTCTGGTACTCGCGCACAACGAAGTCATGTTCGAGCGTCGCGCCCTCGTTCTCGCCGGCCTTCACCGCCGTGCGATGGCCGAATTCGGTGACGGCCCAGTAGGCAGCGAGCCGGGCGGGCGCCTGCGCAGCGGCACTGACGCTCGCAGTGACGCGCTCGCCGTCGTGCGCGAGTTCGATGGCCACGAGCGCCGGCATGCGTTCAGCCGCTACCCGCGCACGTGGCCAGTCCTTGCGGTCTTGCCCATCGATCACGACCTGCGGCGTGTACGAGAAGCGCGCCCCGTTCACGACCTGCTGCTGCGCTTGGCGCTGGGTGAAGGCGGGGCTGCCGAAGCGGTCCTTCCAGCCGAGCCGGTCCCAGTAGTCGACGTGGAACGCGAGGCCGACCACGTCGGAGCGCAGCTTCAGCGCACTCAACCAGCGGTCCGCCGGCGGGCAGGAGTTGCAGCCTTCGGAGGTGTAGAGCTCGACCAGCGGGTTGACGCTCGCGCCGCTGCGCGCCGTGCACTGTGGAGCCGCGGCGGCATTCACGCCGACGCCGAGCGCGAGCAAGCAGCCCAGGGTCCAAAACCCATGCATTGACGAACGCTCGCTCATGATCGACTCCATGCCATGTTGCCCGGTGGTCGGTGCCGCGCGGCGCTTCTTACAGCCTTCGTTACCATCCGCCATTCCGTTTTCAGCACACAACTCCAACATGACTCGAGATGATGCGCCGCGTGCACAGCGACGGCTCAGGACCTTGCTCGCCGGTCTGGGCATGGCAAGCAGCGGCCTCGCCTGGGCGCAGCAGAGCGATCCGAGTACCACCGAGCCGCTGGTCATCCTGCCGGCCCAGGTGCGCCTGGGCATCGAGAAAGTGAAGCTGCCGGGTGACGAAAGCATGGGTCTTGTCGGCACCAGCTACCTGGTGAACATCGGCCGCGGGTTGTCGGTCGGTCCGGCGGCGTACGGCGCGATCAGTGGCCGGCGCGGCGGGCTGTTCACCCTCGGCGCCGAAGCGGCGTGGCGGCAGAAGCTGGGCGGGCCGCTCGCGCTCGATGTGGGCCTGTATGTGGGCGGTGGTGGCGGCGGCGCCGCGCCGGTGGGCGGCGGCCTGATGCTGCGCCCGCATGCCGACCTCACCTGGGACTTCGGCCCCTACCGCGCCGGCGTGTCGTTGTCGCAGGTGCGTTTTCCCACCGGCCAGATCGACAGCCGCCAGATCGGCCTGGTGTGGAGCGCCGCCACCGACTTCCGTTATGTCGAGCGCGACCGTATCGGCACGCCGATGTCGATCAGCGGCCGCTCGGGCATGGGCTTCGACCGCGCGCAGGCGGTGTTCGGCGTCTACCGGCCGCGGCCGAGCGCCACGCGCAACAGCGGCGGGCCGCTCGCGTCGACCATCGGCTTCGTCGGCATGCGGCTGGAGCGTGCGATCGACGACCACGCCTACTGGGGCATCGAAGCGGCCGGCGCGGCGAGCGGCGGGGTCGGCGGCTATGCGGAGTACCTCGCGACCGCCGGCACCGAGACGACGGTGTGGTCCGATGTGCTGACCGTCGGTGGCCGCGTGGCGGTCGGCATGGGCGGCGGCGGCGACGTCAACGTCGGCGGCGGCCTGCTGATGAAGGGCGGGCTGTACGGCACGCTGCGCCTGACGCGCTCGCTCGGACTGTCGCTCGAAGGTGGCGCGACGCGCGCGCCGCAAGGCAGCTTCAAGGCGCTGCACGCAGCGGCCTCGTTGAACTGGATCCTCGACGACCCGAGCGACTTCAGCGCGCCCGACCGCACCGTGCGCACCGACTGGGTCGCCGGCGTCGAGCGCTACGACGCCGCGCGCCGCGACGGCAGCGTGCGAGCCTTGCAGGCGGTGACGCTGAAGGTCAACCGCTTCGTCTCGCACCACCTCTATCTGAGTGGTCAGGCCCACAGTGCCGCGGGCGGCGGCGCCGGCGGCTACACCGCGGGAATGTTCGGCTTCGGCGTGCAAGCGCCGCTCGGCGCACGCTGGCACGCCGGCGCCGAGGCGCTGATCGGCGCGGCCGGCGGCGGCGGCGTCGATTCGCAGGGCGGCGCGATCGCCCAGCCGATGGCCTACGTCGGCTTCAACCTGAATCCCTCGCTCGCGCTGCGCCTCGGCGCGGGCCGCATCAAGTCGCTGAAGGGCGCGCTGAACAGCCGCGTGGTCGACCTGACGCTCGCCTTCACCTTCGGCGTGGCGGGCCATGGATATCGGTGATGCGGTCGCCGTCGTCGGCGGCGGACCCGCCGGCCTGATGGCCGCCGGGGTGCTGGCCGAGGCCGGCGTCGCGGTCGAATTGTTCGATGCGATGCCCTCGGTCGGGCGCAAGTTCCTGCTCGCCGGCAAGGGCGGCTTGAACCTGACGCACGCAGAGCCCTTCGAGTCCTTCGTCGAGCGCTACGGCGCGCGGCGCACGCAGATCGAGCCGATGCTGCGCGCCTTCGACGCCGATGTGCTGCGCGCGTGGGCGCGCGGCCTCGGCGTCGGCACCTTCGTCGGCAGCTCGGGCCGCGTCTTCCCGACCGACCTGAAGGCCGCGCCCTTGTTGCGCGCCTGGCTGCACCGGCTGCGCGCTCAGGGCGTGCGCTTTCACATGCGTCACCGCTGGCTCGGCTTTGCCGAACGCGAGGGCAACGTCACGCCGCCGCGGCTGCGCCTGGCCACACCGGGCGGCGAGATCGCGCTGCAGGCAAGGGCGGTGGTGCTCGCGCTCGGTGGCGCGAGCTGGTCGCGCCTCGGGTCCGACGGCGCCTGGCTACCGTGGCTCGTGCAGCAGGGCGTGGACGTGGCGCCGCTGCAGCCATCGAACTGCGGCTTCGATGTCGCGCACGGCTGGTCCGATTTCTTCCGCGAGCGCTTCGCTGGCCACCCGTTGAAGAACGTGGCGCTCGCCGCCGGTGAGCGCTTTCGCCAGCCGGGCGAGTTCGTCGTCACCGAGTCCGGTATCGAAGGCAGCCTGGTCTACGCCGCGTCGGGTCCGATCCGCGACGAGATCGCGGCGCGCGGCAGCGCGTTGGTGCACATCGACCTGCTGCCGCAGCGCAGCGGCGACTTCGTCGCCGCCGAAGTTGCACGGCCGCGCGGTTCGCGTTCGCTCGCGACCCACTTGAAGAGCCGCCTCGGCATCGACGGGGTGAAGTCCGCACTGCTGCATGAACTGCTGCCGCGCGAGGCCTGGGCCGACGCGCCGCGCCTGGCCGCGGCGATCAAGGCCGTCCCGATGACGCTCGCCGCGCCGCGGCCGATCGACGAAGCGATCAGCAGTGCCGGCGGCGTGCGCTTCGAGGCGATGGATGCGGCGCTGATGCTGAATGCGCTGCCCGGCGTGTTCTGTGCCGGCGAGATGCTCGACTGGGAAGCGCCGACCGGCGGCTACCTGCTCAGTGCCTGCTTTGCCAGCGGCCGCACCGCCGCCCGAGGCGCCCTGGACTGGATCGAATTTCGAGCCTGAAACCCGAGCGGGTCGCTATGGCACACTGCGCGCCTTCATCCGCAGTCTGCCCGACGCCTTGGACAAGATCCTGTTGCAAATCGCCGCCGAGCTGAAGGTTCGGCCGGCCCAAGTGAATGCCGCCGTCGAGCTGCTCGACGGGGGCGCCACGGTGCCCTTCATCGCCCGCTATCGCAAGGAAGCCACCGACGGTCTGGACGACACCCAGCTGCGCGAGCTCGAAGCACGCCTGGCCTACCTGCGCGAGCTCGAAGAGCGCCGCGCCGCGGTGCTCAAGAGCATCGACGAGCAAGGCAAGCTGACGCCCGAGCTGCGCGCGGCAATCGAAGCCGCGCCGACCAAGCAGGAGCTCGAAGACCTCTACCTGCCGTTCAAGCCGAAGCGCCGCACCAAGGCGATGATCGCGCGCGAGGCCGGCATCGAGCCGCTGGCCGACAAGCTGTTCGCCGACCCGTCGCTGGATCCGCTGGCCGAGGCTGCCGCCTTCGTCAACGCCGACGCCGGTTTCGCCGATGCGCTGTCGGTGCTCGACGGCGTGCGCGACATCCTCGCCGAGCGCTGGGCCGAGGACGCCACGCTGGTCGGCAAGCTGCGCGCGTGGCTGTGGGCCGAGGGCTTGTTCAAGTCGAAGCGGCTGGACGGCAAGGACGAGAACCATCCCGACGTCGCCCGGTTCCGCGACTACTTCGACTATGACGAGCCGATCCGCACGGTGCCGTCGCACCGCGCGCTGGCGGTGTTTCGAGGCCGCACGCAAGAGGTGCTCGACGCGAAGCTGGTCACGCCCGACACCGAGCCGGCGCTGGCCGAGGGCCGCATCGCACAACACCTAGTCTGGAGCCACAAGCGGCGGGCGAGCGACGACCTCATTCGCAAGACCATCGCCTGGACCTGGAAGGTCAAGCTCTCGCTGAGCCTGGAGCGCGACCTGTTCGGGCGGCTGCGCGACGAGGCCGAGCGCATCGCGATCAAGGTGTTCGCCGAGAACCTGCGCGACCTGCTGCTCGCCGCGCCGGCCGGCAAGCGCGTCGTGATGGGGCTGGACCCGGGCATTCGCACCGGCGTGAAGGTGGCGGTGGTCAGCGACACCGGCAAGGTGCTCGACACCGCGACGGTCTACCCGCACGAGCCGCGCAAGGATTGGGACGGGTCGATTCACACGCTCGGCCGGCTCTGCGCCACGCATGGCGTGAACCTGATCGCGATCGGCAACGGCACCGCGAGCCGCGAGACCGACAAATTGGCGGCCGATTTGATCAAGCGAATCCAGCAACTCGCTCCCGGCACACACATCGAGAAGGTGGTTGTGAGCGAGGCCGGCGCGTCGGTCTACTCGGCCTCCGAATTCGCGAGCAAGGAGCTGCCCGATCTCGATGTCAGCCTGCGCGGTGCGGTGTCGATCGCGCGGCGGCTGCAGGACCCGCTGGCCGAGCTGGTGAAGATCGATCCGAAGAGCATCGGCGTCGGCCAGTACCAGCACGACGTGAACCAGAGCGAACTGGCGAAGAGCCTGGACACGGTGATCGAAGACTGCGTGAACTCGGTCGGGGTCGACCTGAACACCGCGTCGGCGCCGCTGCTCGCGCGGGTATCGGGCCTGAGCGCGGCGGTGGCCGCCGGCATCGTGCGCTGGCGCGACGCCCACGGCGCATTCCGCAATCGCAAGCAGCTGCTCGACGTGAGCGGCCTCGGCGCGAAGACCTTCGAGCAGAGCGCGGGCTTCCTGCGGATTCGCGGCGGCGACAACCCCTTGGACCAATCGGGGGTGCACCCCGAGACCTATCCGGTGGTCGAGCGCATCCTCGGTGCGGTGAACAAGCCGGCGTCCGAGGTGATGGGGCGCAGCGACGTGATCCGCGCGTTGAAGCCCGAGGCCTTTGCCGACGCGGCGTTCGGCGCCATCACGATCAAGGACATCCTGGCCGAGCTCGAGAAGCCCGGCCGCGACCCGCGTCCCGACTTCAAGGTGGCGCGCTTCAACGACGGGGTGGAGGACATCAAGGACCTGCAGCCCGGCATGACGCTCGAAGGCACGGTCAGCAACGTCGCGCAGTTCGGTGCCTTCGTCGACCTCGGCGTGCACCAGGACGGCCTGGTGCACGTGAGCCAGCTCAGCAACAAGTTCGTCAACGATGCGCGCGAGGTGGTGAAGACCGGCGACATCGTCAAGGTCAAGGTGCTCGAGGTCGACCTCGCCCGCAAGCGCATCTCGCTGACGATGAAGCTCGACGCGGCGACGGCGCCGCGCGGCGACAACAGCTTCCGGCCTGCGCTCGGGCGAGCCGATCGCGCGGGGGCGGCGGGTCGCAGCGCACCGGTTGCGCAAGCGTCGGCGATGGCCGCGGCGTTCGCCAAACTGCAGGGTCGGCGCTGAGCAACGGGGAGCTGCGTCCGGCGCAAGACGGTCCTCGTAAATCGGGTGCAGGACGCGCTCGCGCTGAACGCGTTCACGCCCTACCATCGCGCTCAGCAGGCCGCCGAGCTCGCGCCAACGTTCAACCCCAGGAGACTCCGATGAAACCCGTTTCCACCTTGACCACCCTGACTGCCGCCGTGCTCTTGACCGCCTGCGGCAGCATGGGCATGAGCCAGGCCGGTCCGAAGGCCACCGCCATCCTCGAACCCACGCGCGGCAACACGGCAGCGGGCGTCGTCAGCTTCGAACAGCAAGGCGATCACGTGATGGTGACCGCCAAGATCAGCGGCCTCAAGCCGAACCAGGAGCATGGCATTCACGCCCACGAGAAGGGCGACTGCTCCAGCGGCGATGGCCTGAGCACCGGCGGTCATTTCAACCCGACCGGCAAGCCGCACGGACCGCAAAGCGCCGAGCACCACGCCGGCGACATGCCGGCGCTGAAAGCCGACGCGAACGGCAACGCCAACATGACCTTCCAGCTGAGCGGCGTCGGCATCGGCTCGGGCACCGCCGACCTGGTCGGCCGCGGGCTGATCGTTCACGCCGCGCCGGACGACTACACGACCCAGCCGACCGGCAACTCGGGCGCGCGCGTCGCCTGCGGCGTCATCAAACTGGGCTGAGCTGCCGGCTGCTTGCGGGGCGCACGCTGTCGCCGATGAGCGCGCTCGAGATCTACGCCGGCCCGCGGGCGCGCCAGCACCTGAGCGAACAGCGCCTGCGCGCGGCCGACGTTCGGGTCGTGCCCGCCGCGGCGGGCGGGCCGAAGGGGCTGGTGCTCAACCCGCTCGACCAGTTCATCTTCGGCGAATGGCTCGCCGGCAGCGAGCACACGGTGCACCTGGTCGGCGCCTCGATCGGCGCCTGGCGCATGGCCACCGCCTGCCTGGACGAGCCGGCGCGCTCGTTCGCGCAGATGGCGCACGACTACATCCACCAGCGCTACGAGCACGCGCCGGGCAAGCCGCCGAAGGCAAGCCACGTCAGCGAGGTGTTCGGTGCCAAGCTCGCCGAGCGCTTCGGCGGGCGCGAGGCGCAGGTGCTGTCCCACCCGCGATACCGCATGCATGTGTTCACCAGCCGCGGCCGCCATGTGCTACGGCGCGAGGGCCGGTGGCGCACGCCGCTGGGCTACGCCGGCGCCTTCGCGGCCAACGTGGTGAGCCGGCGCGCGATGGGCGGCTTTCTCGAGCGGGTGATCTTTTCCGATCCGCGCGAGGCTATGCCGCTGCACCTGCACGACTACCGCACCCACACCGTGGTGCTGGACGCGGCGAACCTGCGGTTGAGCCTGCTCGCGAGCTGCTCGATCCCGTTCTGGCTCGACGCGGTTCACGACATTCCCGGCGCGCCGACCGGCGCCTACTGGGACGGCGGCATCACCGACTACCACCTGCACCTGAACTACGCGTCGATGCACGACGGCCTGGTGCTCTACCCGCATTTCCAGAAGACGGTGATCCCCGGCTGGCTCGACAAGGCGTTCAAGGGCCGCCACCGCGCGACCGAGCACCTCGACAACGTCGTCGTGCTGGCGCCGAGCCCGCAGTGGGTGAAGACGCTGCCCCATGCCAAGCTGCCTGACCGCGGCGACTTCAAGCACTATGTCGACGACGAGGCCGGCCGCATCGCCGCCTGGACGCGCGCTGTGGGCGAAAGCGAGCGGCTGCGCGACGAGTTCGCGCAGTGGGTGAGCGGCGATCGATACATCGAAGTGCAGGCGCTGCCCTGAGCGCGTCAGGCGTAAGCAGTGGGATCGAGCGCGCCGTGCACGAAGAAGAGGGCGCCGACATCGGTGGTCACCTCGCCGTGCCGGCTGCCTCGCGGCGCGAGCTGGAACTCGCCGCTGCGCAGCAGGGTGTCGCCGATGAAGGCCTCGCCGGCGAGCATCATGCATTCCTCTTCGAGCGCGTGGTCGTGCGCACCGACGCTCGCCCCCGCGCGCATGCGAACCAGCAGCGAGCGACGCTCGCCGCCGTTCCACAGTTCGCGAATTCGCACCCCGGGGCAGAAGTCGTCCCAGCCGCTGTCGTCGCCGGTCGCGACGACGGTGGGTGCGTCCACCGGCATCGCAACGCGGCTGCGGCGCAGGTAGAGCCGGGCGCCGGTGCGGCCCACTCGAACATCGGGTCCCGCCGTGACGCACGCGTCGCCCTCGCGCAGCGGCAGGTCGCCACAGATTGCGTCGCCGACCAGCAGCACCATCTCGCACTGGTTGTAGGCCGGGTCCACTGGCAGGCACACACCGGCAGGCAGCTCAATGAGCGACGACGAGACCTGCGCCGTCTGAACCAAGGGCCGAACGCGCGCGCCGCCCGCCAGCGTGTGCCACGCCCCGGCGTCGCGGCGGATCGTGAGGAACTGGCTTTCGTGCGCCTGGCTGGCCTGCACCCGCATCATCAGCCGCAGGCGCAGCGCGGCGCCCGGGCCGAGCGGAGCCGAAGGGCTCGAGCTCATGGTGCGATGGCCTCGCGAACGTCGCTGTCGCGCGCCTCCGGCGCCGACCAGGCGCCGCGCAAGCTCGCGAGCGCGCGGCGGATGTGCGACTTCACCGTGCCCAGCGGCAGCCGTGTCTGCTGCGCGATCTCGTCGTGCGTGAGCCCGCGGAAGAAGGCCAGGCCCAGCAGCTGGCGGGGCAGGGGCTCGAGCCGGTCGATCGCGGCACGCAACGAGCGGTCGCGTTCGGCGGTGGCGATCAGCTGGCTCGGGTTTGCGTGAGCGTCGACCCGTTCGGGCATCAGC
>DASXQQ010000387.1:0-24133 GCA_036507085.1 Piscinibacter sp.
CAGGCCGATGTGGCCGACGTGATCGCCTGGCTCGGCAGCGACGGCGCGCGCGGCATCACCGGTGCCAGCTTCAACCTCGACGGCGGCGATTGGATGGTCCCATGAGCAGTAACACGAACACCCTTTCCGGAGGCGGCCTGCTCGATGGCCGCGTGGCCTTGGTGACCGGTGCGGGCGGCGGCATCGGCCGCGGCATCGCGCTGGCCATGGCCGCGGCCGGCGCGAACGTCGCGGTCACCGGACGGCGCATGTCCACCTGCGAGGACACGCTGAGGCTCATCGATGCAGAGGGCGGCAGCGCCATCGCGCTGGAGATGGACGTGAGTGACGAGCAAGCTGTGCGCGAAGCGATCGGCCAGACGGTGGCGCAGTGGGGCCGCCTCGACATCCTGGTGCAGAACGCCAACGCCGGCGATTCCGCCCACCCGATCGCGCTGGAAAGCATCACCGAGGACGACTGGTACCGCCAGGCGCGCGTCGCCTGGGACGGCACGCTGCACTGCGCCCAGGCGGCCCTGCCGCACCTGAAGGCGAGCGGACACGGCCGCTTCATCGTGCTCGGTTCGGCGTTCGGCCTGCACGGGGCGGCGATGAACCCGGTGTATTCCGCGCTCAAGGGTGGCGACCGCGGCTTCGTCAAGTCGCTGGCGCGCGAATGGGGTCCGCATGGCATCACCGTCAACGCGATCGAGCCGGCGGCGGCGACCGAGCCGACCGAGGTGTTCTTTGCGCAGAACCCGGCCGTGCGCGACGCGTACCTGCGCGTGTTCCCGCTCGGCCGCATGGGCGCGCCGCGTGGCGACATCGGCCGTGCCGTGGTGGCGCTGGCCAGCGACCTGATGGGCTACGTCAACGGGCAGAACCTGCCGGTGGACGGCGGCCTCTACACCGCGCTCTGAAAGGCACGACCATGAACAAGAGATCCGGACGCGTCGATGGCAAGGTGGCGCTCGTGACCGGCGCGGGCGGCGGCATCGGTGCTGCCTGCGCGCTGGCGCTGGCCCGCGAAGGCGCCGCCGTGGCGGTGGCCGACATCGACCTGCCCGCGGCGCAGCGCCAGGCGGCGGCCATCGAGGCCGAAGGCGGCACGGCCATCGCGCTGCAGGTCGACCTGGGCGACGAGGCCTCGGTGATCGCGATGGTCGAGGCCACGGTGCAACGCTTCGGCGGCCTGGACATCCTGCACAACAACGCCGCCGACACGCGGCTCAGTTCCACCCGCGACATGCCGGTCGAGAAGGTCGACACCGAGGTCTGGGACACGATCCTGCGCATCAACCTGCGCGGCACGATGATCGCGAGCCGCGCCGCGATACCGCACTTGAGGAAACGCGGCGGCGCGATCGTCAACACCAGTTCGGGTGCCTCGCTCGCCGGCGCGCTGTCGCACAGCGCCTACAGCGCATCGAAGTCGGCGATCAACTCGCTGACGCAGAGCATCGCGACGCAGCACGGCAAGGAAGGCATCCGCTGCAACGCGATCGCCCCGGGTCTGATCATCACGTCTGCGACGAAGGACCGGTATGCAGAGTCAGGCGTCGGCGACATCATGCTGCGCCACCACCTGACGCCGCGCCTCGGCCGGCCGGAAGACATCGCCGCGGCGGTGGTGTTCCTCGCCTCCGACGATGCGGCCTTCATCACGGGCCAGGTGATCTGTGTCGATGGCGGGTTGCTGGCGCACCAGCCCTACGTGGCGGACTTCATCAGCCGGGACAAGCCATGAACGATCTCGCACAACGCGTGGAACAAGTCGAAGCCCAGCTCGCCATCCAGCAACTGCCCGCGCGCTACGCCGTGGCCGTCGACTCGCGCAACCTCGACGATCTCGTCGAGCTCTTCGCGGCCGACGTGAACTGCGGCCGCTGGGGCACCGGCCGCGAGGCTTTGAAGGCCTACTATGCGAGCCAGAACGTGCTCGCGGGCTTCTACCGTTCGGTGCACCTGATCTGCGGGCAGACCATCGACCTCATCGACGCCGACCATGCCAAGGGCACCGTCTACTGCCGCGCCGGTCACGAGGACAAGGACCACTGGGTGGAGATGGCGATCTGCTACTTCGACACCTATGTGCGCAGCGAGGGCCGCTGGTGCTTCGAGCGGCGCGAAGAGAAGCACTGGTACTCGACCGACTGGCAGGAGCGCCCACACGGCCCCGCCTTCCAGAACTGGCCCGGCAAGTACGACGGCCCGAAGTACCAAGCCAAGCTGCCGCAGGCCTGGCCGAGCTGGCAGCGCTACTGGGCCGAGGCGGGCAACGAGGCGCGCGACGCCGTGACGCGCTCGCCTTGAGCCAGAGCTGAATCCGGAATTCCTCATGAGCATTGATGTAGAGCCCCTGTTCCAGCCGCTGCACGTGCGCGGCTTGACGCTCGCCAACCGGATCGTGATGGCGCCGATGACGCGTAATTTCTCGCCGCAGGGCGTGCCCGGCCTCGACGTGGCGGCGTATTACCGCCGGCGCGCCGAAGGCGGCACGGGGCTGCTGATCACCGAGGGCGTGGGCGTCGACCATCCCGCGGCGCTGGGCGACGCCGGGCTGGGCGAAAGCAACCTGCCGCACCTTTACGGCGAGGCGGCGCTCGCCGGCTGGAAGCGCGTCGTCGACGGCGTGCATGGCGCGGGCGGCAAGATCGTTCCGCAGCTGTGGCATCAGGGCGTGATGCGCGATCCGGGTACCGGCCCGCACCCGCAGGCGCCATCGATGCGCCCGTCAGGCTTGTGGGGCCCGACGGGCCGCACGAGCTCCATAGCCCCGGCCTACATCGAGCGCGTGCAGGCGCCGACGCAGCCGATGAGCGAGAGCGAGATCCAGGACGTGATCGACGGCTATGCGCGCAGCGCCCGCCATGCGCGCGAACTCGGCTTCGACGGCGTGGCCGTCCACGGCGCACACGGCTACCTGATCGACACCTTCCTGTGGGACGAGACCAACCGGCGCAGCGACGGCTGGGGCGGCGACCGGCGTGCGCGCACGCGCTTCGCCACCGAGGTGGTTCGCGCCATCCGCCGCGAGGCGGGTGAGGCGCTGCCGATCTTCTTTCGTTTCTCGCAATGGAAGCAGCAGGACTTCAAGGCGCGCCTGGCGACCACGCCGCGGGAGCTCGAAGAGGTGCTGGGCCCGATCTCCGACGCCGGCGTCGACGTGTTCGACGGCAGCGTGCGCTACTTCGATCGCGCCGAGTTCGAAGGCTCGCCGCTGAACCTCTCGGGCTGGGCCAAGAAGATCACCGGCAAGCTGTCGATGGCGATCGGCGGCATCGGCCTGGACCGCGGCTTCTACGACTCCAAGCGCGACGGCCGGGCCGGCGGCTCCGACAACATCGAGCTCTTGATGACGCGCTACCTGCGCGGCGAATTCGACCTCGTCGCGGTCGGCCGTGCACTGTTGAACGAACCCGGCTGGACGCACAAGCTGCGCCACGGCCATGAACTGCCGCCCTTCGACGAAGCGCGGTTGAAAGAACTGCATTGAGGCCAGCATGACCGACGCCATCCGATGGGACCTCGCCGCGAGCGGCGTGTTGACCCTGAGCTTCGACCGCCCCGACGTGAAGAACGCGATCGACACCGCCGGCCAGGCACTGCTCGTGCGCCTGCTCAACGACGCGGCACGCCACCCGGGGGTGAAAGTGGTGGTGCTGACAGGCACCGGCTCCTCCTTCTGCACCGGCGCCGACGTGCGCTCGATGGGTGCGCCCGATCCGGACGATGCGATCGCGCAGGCGTTCGGCCACACCGAGGCCTGGCAGGCACTGGAGTCGCGCACCGACCGCCTCAAGCGCCTGGCCGAGGCCTCGCTGCTGCTGCACGGCATGGGCAAGCCGACCATCGCCAAGTTGCGCGGACCCGCCGCGGGCATGGGCTTCTCGATGGCGCTGGCTTGCGACTTCCGGCTGGCGGCCGACAACGCCTTCTTCATCTCCAGCTTCGCGAAGATCGGCACGCCCGGCGACTACGGCGGCAGCTACTTCCTCACGCAGCTGGTGGGCCCGTCCAAGGCCAAGGAGATCTACATGTTCTCCGACCGCGTTGCGGCCGCCGAGGCGCTGGCGCTGGGCATGGTCAACCGCGTGCTGCCCGACGCCGAGCTCGACGCCGCGACCGACGCCTTCGCGCTGCGTCTCGCGCAGGGGCCGAGCATGGCCTATCGCTACATCAAGCAGAACATCCATGCGGCGGTGAATCAATCCATCGAAAGCGTGTTCGATCTCGAGGCACGCAACATGATTCGCTGCCGGCTGAGCGAGGACTGCAAGGAGGCGCTGATCGCCTTCCAGGAAAAGCGCGAGCCGCGCTTCAACGGGCGTTGAGATGACCAAGCCGACTGATCAGCCCGAAGACAGGGTGCTGCTGGCGCATGAAGGCGCGGTCGCGATCCTGACGCTCAACTTTCCCGCGCGCCGCAATGCCTTCGGCCTGCAGATGCGCACGCAACTGCGCGAGCGGCTCGAGGCCGCGATGGGCCAGCCCGAAGTCCGCGCCATCGTGCTCACCGGGGCGGCCGGGCACTTCTGTGCCGGCGGCGACATCAGCGAGATGGAGGAGCGTACGCTGCTGCAAAACCGCGAGCGCTGGAACCTCGTCACCGCCTTGATCCGCCTCATCGCGCTCGGCCCGAAGCCGGTGGTCGCGGCCGTCGAGGGCTCGGCAATGGGTGCGGGTTTGTCGATCGCCGCCCTGGCCGACCACGTGGTCGCGGCACGCGATGCGAAGTTCGGCGCCGCCTTCGTGAAGATGGGCCTGATGCCCGACATGGGCGCGCTGTGGAGCCTGCAGCATCGCGTCGGCCGGGCCAAGGCCAGAGAGCTTCTCGGCCTGGCGCGCTCCTTCGATGGTGCCGAGGCCGGGCGCATCGGCCTGGCCAACGAGGTGGTCGAGCCCGGTCAGGCCCTCAACCGCGCCATCGCCGTGGCGCAGGAATACGCCGCACTGCCGCCGGTCGCGACGGCGCTGCTGAAGAGTGCGCTGGGTCAGGGCGTCGACAGCCTGGACGCCGCGATGCGCAGCGAGGTCGAATTCCAGGCCGTGGCCATGAGCTCGAAGGACCATGCGGAAGCCGTGCGTGCCTTCATGGAAAAGCGTGCGCCCAAGTTCGAAGGCCGGTAGTCCATGGGCTCCATCGACATCGACCACTTGCGCCAATGGATCGGCAGGCGCGAGACGCACACCGACCTCGTCACCGCCAGCCCGGCCGCCGCCCTGGCCGCGACGCTGGACCGCGACGACGCGTCCTCGGTGCTGCCGCCGCTGTACCACTGGCTGTACTTCCTGCCCGTCGTCCCGCTCTCCGGCGTCGGCCCCGACGGCCATCCGGCGCGCGGCGGCTTCCTGCCGCCGGTGCCGCTGCCGCGCCGCATGTGGGCCGGCAGCCGCCTCGCCTTCCACCGGCCGCTGCACATCGGCTACAGCGTGAAGCGCAGCTCCGAAATCACCGACGTGCAGTTGAAGCAAGGCAAGGGCGGCGCGCTGGTCTTCGTGAAGGTCAAGCATGCCGTGAGCGCTCATGCCGGCCTGGCGGCGATCACCGAAGAGCAGGACATCGTCTATCGCGCCGACCCCAAGCCGGAAGACCCCTTGCCACCGCCCAAGCCGGCCCCGTCCGAGGCCGCCTGGCGGCGTGAGGTCCGGCCCGACCCGGTGCTGCTGTTCCGCTATTCGGCGCTCACCTTCAACGGTCACCGCATCCACTACGACCGGCCGTATGCGACCGGCGTCGAAGGCTACCCCGGCCTGGTGGTGCACGGCCCTTTGGTCGCGACCTTGCTGGTCGATCTGGTGCGCCGCCACCGGCCCGATGCCGCGCTCACCGGCTTCCAGTTCCGCGCGCTGCGCTCGCTGTTCGACGGCGCGCCGTTCGAACTCTGCGGCGAACCGTCGGCCGATGGCCGCAGCGTGAGCCTGTGGGCACGCGACGGCGACGGTGCGCTGTGCGTGGAAGCCAGCGCGACGCTGGCCTGACGATCCGACAAATACAGAAAGAAGACCCCACCGTGCCGAGCCAACGCACCCACGCCCACCAGGAGATCCGCGACGCCATCCGTGCGCTGTGTGCCGACTTCCCGGACGAATATTTCCGCAAGGTCGACGAGCAGCGCGCCTACCCCGAGGCCTTCGTCGATGCGCTCACCCAGGCCGGCTGGATGGCCGCGCTGATCCCGCACGAGTACGGCGGCTCGGGCCTGGGCCTGGTCGAGGCCTCGGTGATCATGGAAGAGATCAACCGCAACGGCGGCAACTCGGGCGCCTGCCATGGGCAGATGTACAACATGAACACGATCCTGCGCAACGGCTCCGAGGCGCAAAAGCGGCAGTACCTGCCGAAGATCGCGGCCGGCGAGTTGCGCATCCAGTCGATGGCGGTCACCGAGCCCAGCACCGGCACCGACACCACCAAGCTCAAGACCACCGCGGTGAAGAAGGACGGCCGCTACGTTGTCAATGGCCAAAAGGTGTGGATCTCGCGTGTGCAGCACAGCGACATGATGATCCTGCTGGCGCGCACCACGCCGCTCGCGGACGTGAAGAAGAAGTCCGAGGGCCTGTCGTGCTTTCTGGTCGACCTGCACACGGCGATCGGCCACGGCCTCACGGTGCGGCCCATTCCCAACATGGTCAACCACGAGACCAACGAACTGTTCTTCGACAAGCTCGAGATTCCGCAAGAGAACCTGATCGGCGAGGAAGGCAAGGGGTTCAAGTACATCCTCGATGGCCTGAATGCCGAGCGCACGCTGATCGCCGCCGAGTGCATCGGCGACGGCTACTGGTTCATCGACCGCGCCACCAAGTACGCCAACGAGCGCGTCGTTTTCGATCGCCCCATCGGCCGCAATCAGGGCGTGCAGTTCCCCATCGCCGAGGCCTTCATCGAGGTCGAGGCGGCGAACCTGATGCGCTACAAGGCCTGCGAACTGTTCGACGCGCACCAGCCCTGCGGCGCCGAGGCCAACATGGCCAAGTACTTGGCCGCCAAGGCCTCTTGGGAGGCGGCCAACGTCTGCCTGCAAACCCATGGCGGCTTCGGCTTCGCCTGCGAATACGACATCGAGCGCAAGTTCCGCGAGACGCGGCTCTACCAGGTCGCGCCCATTTCCACCAACCTCATCTTCAGCTACGTGGCCGAGCATGTGCTCGGGCTGCCGCGTTCGTTCTGACACCGACAAAAGGATCTCCATGACCCAAGCAAGCGTCTATGTCGTCAGCGCCGTGCGCACGGCGATCGGCTCCTTCGGCGGCGCGCTGAAGGACGTTCCGCTGGCCGCGCTGGCCACCGCCGTCGTGAAGGCGGCGGTGGCGCGATCCGGCGCCTCGGCCGACTCGATCGGCCACCTGGTGATGGGCAATGTCGTGCCGTCCGAACCGCGCGATGCCTACCTGTCGCGCGTGGCAGCGCTCGACGCCGGACTGCCGAAGGAAGTACCGGCCTTCAACGTCAACCGGCTGTGCGGCTCGGGCCTGCAGGCCATCGTGTCGGCCGCGCAGAGCTTGCTACTGGGCGATGCGGAGCTGGCGATCGGCGCCGGTGCCGAGTCCATGAGCCGCGGGCCGTATCTGATGACCTCCGGCCGCTGGGGCATCCGCATGGGCGACTCGATGCTGCTGGACTACACCGTGGGCGTGCTGCACGACCCGTTCGGCCGCATCCACATGGGCGTGACCGCGGAGAACGTCGCTGCCAGGCACGGCATCACGCGCGAAATGCAGGACGCGCTGGCGCTCAGCAGCCAGCAGCGCGCCGTGGCAGCGATTTCCGCCGGCCGCTTCAAGGAGCAGATCGTGCCGGTGGAGCTTCCCTCGCGAAAGGGGCCGACCGTGTTCGACACCGATGAACACCCGCGGGCCGACACCACGCTGGAGACGCTCGCCAAGATGAAGCCGGCCTTCAGGAAAGAGGGCGGCAGCGTCACCGCCGGCAATGCCTCGGGCATCAACGACGGTGCCGGGGCCGTGATGCTCGCCACCGAAGCCGCGGTCAAGCGTCACAAGCTCAAGCCGCTGGCGCGCCTGGTGGGCTACGCGCATGCCGGCGTGGAGCCCGAACTGATGGGCATGGGCCCGGTGCCCGCCACGCGCGCCCTGCTGCGGCGCACCGGTCTGAAGATTGCCGACCTCGACGTGATCGAGGCCAACGAAGCCTTCGCGGCGCAGGCCTGCGCCGTGGCGCAGCAGCTGGACCTGGATCCGGCCAAGGTCAATCCGAACGGCTCGGGCATCTCGCTCGGCCATCCGATCGGCGCGACGGGCGCGATCATCACCGTGAAGGCCTTGTACGAGCTGCAGCGCATCGGCGGGCGCTATGCGCTGGTGACCATGTGCATCGGCGGCGGCCAGGGCATCGCCGCGATCTTCGAGCGCGTGTAGGAATGCGCCCGCTCGACGGCATCACGGTTGTCACGCTCGAGCATGCGGTGGCGGCGCCGTTCGCGACGCGGCAACTGGCCGACCTGGGCGCCCGCGTCATCAAGGTCGAGCGTCCGGGCGAGGGCGACTTCGCGCGCAAGTACGACACCCGCGTCAAGGGCCTCGCGTCCTACTTCGTCTGGATCAACCGCGGCAAGGAAAGCCTGACGCTCGATGTGAAGCACCCGCAGGCCACGGAGATCCTCGGCAAGCTGCTCGCGCAGGCCGACGTGCTGGTGCAAAACCTCGCGCCGGGCGCTTCGGCGCGGCTCGGCCTGTCGGCCGCGGCTCTGCGGCCCCAGCACCCGAGGCTCATCGTCTGCGACATCTCCGGGTACGGCAGCGACGGCCCGTACCGCGACAAGAAAGCCTACGACTTGTTGATCCAGGCCGAGGCCGGGCTGCTCTCGGTCACCGGCACGCCGGAGCAGGTGGCGCGCGTGGGCATCTCGGTGGCCGACATCTCGGCCGGCATGCACGCCTACAGCAGCATCCTCGCGGCTTTGCTGCAGCGCGGCCGCACCGGACAGGGCTCGCACATCGACGTGTCGATGCTGGAGACGCTGGCCGAGTGGATGGGCAACCCGCTGTACTACGGCTTCGACGGCCAGCCCCCTGCGCAGCGCTCGGGCGCCAGCCATCCCAGCATCTACCCGTACGGCCCTTTTGCCGCGGGCGATGGCAAGACGGTGCTCTTCGGTCTGCAGAACGAGCGCGAGTGGGCAAGCTTCTGTGCCAAGGTGCTGCGGCGCCCCGAGGTGGCGACCGATGAGCGCTTCGACGCGAACGCCAAGCGCAGCGCGAACCGCGTCGAGCTCAAGGCGCTGATCGAGGAGCTGTTCGAGCCCTTGAGCGCAGCGCAAGTGATCGAGCGGCTCGACGCAGCGAACATCGGCAACGCGGCGGTCAACACGATTGCCGATGTGTGGCAGCACCCGCAGTTGCAGGCCCGCGGCCGATGGCGAGAGGTCGGCACGCCGGCCGGCCCCGTTCCCGCGCTGATGCCGCCGGCCACCATCGACAGCTTTGAATACCGGATGGAGGCGGTGCCTGCGCTCGGCGAGCACACCGACACCATCCTGCGCGAACTGGGTTACGACGCGCAGGCCTTGCGCGCGGTCGGTGCCGTATAGCGAAGAGGAGACACGGATGAATGTTTTCTCTCTCGAAGGTCGCGTGGCACTCGTGTCGGGCGCGTCGCGCGGCCTCGGCCTCGCGATGGCACGAGCCTTGGCTTCGGCAGGCGCCCATGTCGTGCTCGCTGCGCGCGACGAGCGCCGCCTCGCCGAAGTGGCCGAAGACATTCGCCGCGACGGCGGGCGCGCCGACATCGAAGCCTTCGACCTGCTCGACGAAACGGCGGTGGTCGCTGCCGTGCCACGCATCGTGGCGCGCCATGGTCGACTGGACATCCTGCTGAACAACGCCGGCATCTGCCTGTGGAGCGGCTTGATGGAGTCGACGCTCGACGTCTGGCGCCGCACCATCGACACCAACCTGACCGCAGTCTATTTGCTGGCGCGCGAGGCGGCGCGGCCGATGATCGCCCAGCGCTCGGGCCGCATCATCAACATCGGCTCCTACGTCTCGGTGATCGGCCGCGAACGCCTCACCGCCTACGTGGCCAGCAAGCACGGCCTGGCCGGGCTCACCAAATCGCTGGCCGGCGAACTCGGCCGGCACAACATCACCTGCAACGGAATCGCGCCCGGCTTCTTCCAGACTGAGATGGCCGCGCCGATCCTGAACGACCCGGCACGCGCGAAGATCTTCACCGACGCGATCGCGATGGGCCGCTGGGGAAGGCCCGAGGAACTGGCCGGCGCGGCGGTGTTCCTCGCCTCCGAGGCCGCGTCCTACGTCAACGGCCACATGCTGCATGTGGATGGTGGCGTGGCCGAAGTGCTGTCGCTGCCGGTGGCGGTCGCGTCCTGATCGGCACGGTGACGCTGACGTGATGACCGCGCCGCGCTCCTGCCTGTTCGTGCCCGCCGATCGGTCGGAGCGCATCGCCAAGGCGCGTGACAGCGGCGCCGACAGCGTGATCGTCGATCTCGAGGACGCAGTCGCCACCGGTGCCAAGCTCGCGGCGCGCGAGGGCCTCGTGGCGGCGCTCGATGCGAAGCGGCCGGTGGTGCTGCGCATCAACGGCCGCGACACGCCGTGGTTCGACGACGATGCGCGCTTTGCAGCGCAGCGCGGCGTCGGTGCGGTGATGCTGCCCAAAGCGGCGAGCGCCGACGACGTCGCGGCGCTGCGCAGCCGCTGCGGCGACAAACCCGTGCTGGCGCTGATCGAGACCGCGCGCGGCCTGGCCGCGGTCAACGCCATCGCCACGGCGCCCGGCGTCGCGCGGCTGGTCTTCGGCAGCATCGACTTTCAGCTCGACCTCGACATCGAGGACGATGACGAAGGCTTGCGCGCCTACCGCGCCCAGCTCGTGCTCGCCTCGCGCGTGGCCGAGCTCGCCGCCCCGGTCGACGGCGTCACCTTGGAGATCGACGATGCCGAGCGCGTCTCGGCGGATGCACTGCGCGCCCGCGAGTTCGGCTTCGGCGGCAAGCTTTGCATCCACCCCAGGCAGGTGAGCAGCGTCAATGCCGCCTTCAGCCCGAGGCCCGAGCAGCTCGCGTGGGCGCGGCGCATCGTCGAAGCCAGCGATGCGGCCGGCGGCGCCGCCGTGGCGGTGGACGGCAAGATGGTCGATGCTCCCGTGCTCTCACGAGCGCGGCGGCTGCTGTCGGCCGCCCGACCGGAAGGAACGGCATGACACACGCCACGCGACCCCCGAGCCTCGCCGGCATGTATGTCGTGCTCATGCTCAACGGCCTGGTGGCCGCGGCCGGGCTGACCGTCATCTACCTCATGCTGGCGACGCTCTATCGCGAGTACGCGGGCAGCACGGGCGTTGGCTGGGCGGTCACGAGCTACCTTCTTGTCAGTTCGATCTGCGCCGCGCTGTGCGGCCGGCTCGGTGACCTGTTGGGGCGCCGATTCATGGTTCTGGTGGTGCTGTGCATCGCCGGGGCGGGCTCGCTGGCGAGCGCGGTCGCGCCCTCGCTGGCCGGCGTGGTTGCGGGCTGTGCGCTGCAAGGCACGGCGGGCGCCCTGATGCCGCTTGCCATCGGCTTGGCGCGCGAGAACATGCCGGTCGAGCGGGTGCCGGTGGCCCTGGGCGTCCTCTCGTGCTCGGCCATGTTCGGCGCGGGCATCACCTACCTGCTGGGCGGCGTGGTGATCGACCACTACGCCTCGCACGGCGGCTTCGTGCTGAAGATCGGGCTGGCGGCATCGACCTTCGCGGCGGTGGCGTGCATCGTGCCACGCCCGTCGCGGCCGCCGTCCTCGCTGAAGGGCGTCGACATGCTGCGCGGCGTGCTGTTCGCGCCCGCGCTGGGGCTGGCGCTGATCTGTCTCGAGCTGCGCCGTTCCTGGGGCTGGGGCGATGCGCGCATCGTCGGGGGATTCATCGCCGCGGTGCTGCTTATGACCTACTGGGTGCGCCACCAGGCCGCGCAGGCCCGCCCGCTCATCGACGTGCGCATGCTGGCCCAGCCGCGCATTGCATTCACGAACCTCGCGATGATCTTCATGTCGCTCGGCGCCATCCAGCTCGGACAGACGCTTTCGCTGCTGTTGCAGCAGCCCGCGTGGACGGGCATCGGCTTCGGCCTGTCGCCCACCGCCATGGGCTGGGTGCTGCTGCCGCTCAACGCGGTGACCGTGGTGGTGAGCCCGCTGGCCGGGCGCGTCGGCCGGCGCATCGGCATGCAGTGGGTCGCGGCTCTCGGCGCTTTGGCCTGTCTTTGCGCCTGGCTGATGTTGGTCCCGTGGCATGCCAGCTTCCAGCAGGTGATGACGGCCGCGGTGATCTGCACCATCGGCTACGGCATGCTGACGCCCGCGCTCTACAACCTCATCGCCGAGGCGTCACCGGTCGCGCGCGCCAGCGAGGCCGCCGGTGTCAGCGCCGTTTGCCAGGGCGCCTTCATGGCCGTCGGCTCGCAGGTGCTGTTCGGGCTGCTGGCCAGCGACATGGTCCGCGACCCGGCACATGGGGCGGTCCCGTTCCCGAGCGAGTTCGCCTTTGCCACGGCCTTCACCTACGTTTCGGCCATGTGCCTGGCTTGCCTGCTGATATTGGTGGCCTTGCCGAGCCGGTGGTTGCCCGAGCGCTTGCGGCCCCTCGATGGGCCGGTGGAGAAATGGGGATGACGTTGGCGGATATTCGGACCGAGCATTTCGGGTCGGTGGCCGTGCTCACGCTCGACCATCCACCGGTGAACAGCCTGTCGCACCCCGTGCGGCTCGCCCTTTGGGCGGCGCTCGAAGCAGCCGATGCCGACGATGGCGTGCAGGCCATCGTGCTCGCGGGCGCAGGCCGGGGCTTTTGCGGCGGCGGCGACTTGAACGAGTTGCGCTCGCCGCTGCAGCAGGCCTGGCCCGGCATTTCCAACCACCTGCTGCCGCGCATCGAGGCCTGCCGCAAGCCGGTGATCGCCGCCATGCATGGCTTCGCTGTCGGTGGCGGGCTGGAACTGGCGCTCGCCTGCCACCACCGCGTGGCGAAGCGCGACACGCAGCTCGCGTTGCCGGAGATGAAGCACGGCGTCCTGCCGCCCAGCGGTTCACAGCGGTTGCCGCGCGCAGTCGGTGTCGACCGCGCGCTCGCGTTGATCGTGCTCGGAGGCAAATGGCCGGCCGAGGCGTTTGCCGACACGGCGCTGATCGATCGGCTTTGCGACGACGCGGTCGTGCCGGCCGCGGTCGACTTCGCATGCGCACTGGAGCGCAATGCGCCGCCCCAGTGCGCCTTGCTGCGTCACCTGCCGATATCGCGCGCCGACGGCGAAGCCAGCCTGGCCGCGTGGCGCGAGCGACTGGCGGCGATGCCGCAGGCCAGCGCGGCAATGCACCGCTGCGTCGATGCGGTCGAGTTCGCCGTGAGCGCGCAGAGCTTCGACTCGGGGCTTGCCGCAGCGAAGCGCCTGCACGACCAACTCGCCGGGCTCGCGATGAACGACGCGGCACCCACAGGAAACCCATCATGAGTCGGTCGACCGTTTTCCTGACGAAGCGCCTGCAAGGCAAGACTGCCCTTGTCACCGGTGCGGGGGCCGGCATTGGCCGCTCCGTGGCGCTGCGCTTTGCGGCCGAAGGCGCGACGGTGCTGGCCGCCAGCCGCAGCGACAACGTGGAGACGCTCAGCGGCGAAGCCGATGGCGAGATCGTGCCGCTGCGCTGCGATGTCAGCGATCCGGCGCAGGTGGCCGCGACGGTCGCTGCGTGCCGCGAGCGCTTCGGCCGCCTTGATGTGCTGGTCAACAACGCCGGCATCGGCCACGCCAATGCGCGGCTGCATGAACTCGGGCTCGACACCTGGGACCGCGTCATGGCGACCAACCTGCGCGGCGCCTTCCTGGTGCTCAAGCATGCGATCGGCCTGATGCGCGATGGTGGCGGCGGGGCCATCGTCAACATGGCGTCCTACGGCAGCATCCGGGCCAGCGCCGGTTCCAGTGCGTACATCGTCTCCAAGGCGGCGCTGCACAGCCTGACGCAGCAGGTCGCGGTCGAGTACGCGCAGGACAACATCCGCTGCAACTCCGTGGCTCCCGGCGTGACGCTGACGCCGCTGGTCCGATCGGCGCCCTCCGAGGTCATCGCGCCGAAGATCGCCGCCACGCCGCAAGGGCGAGCCGCCGAACCCGAGGAGGTGGCCTCGCTGGCGCTCTTCCTCGCATCCGACGAAGCCTCGCACATCACCGGCGGCCTCTACCTCATCGACGGCGGGCGCAGCGCGCTCTGACCGGAAGACATCGCCATGCAGCCCTCGTCCACACGCTGCGAAACTGCACTGCGGGACATCACCCATATCGCGCAGATTCCTGCGTACTGGGCGCGGCACACGCCGCAAGCCACGGCCGTCTTCGAAAACGACCAGCCCACCTGCTACGCCGAACTGGCCCGCTACATCGACAATGCCGGCGCGCTGCTGCACGAACACGGTGTGCAAGCCGGCGATCGGGTGCTGATCGTGAGCGAAAACTGCGTGGCACAAATCGCGCTGATCTTCGGCGCCGCCGCGCTGAACGCTTGGCCGCTGGCGATCAACGCGCGCATGGCGCCGCGCGAGATCGACGACATCGCCGAGCTGGTGTCGCCGCGGGTGTGCTGCTACACCAGCAGCGTGTCGCCCGAGGCGGATGGCCATGCCGCCCGCCGCGGCGCGAGCGTGGTGGCCCCGGGCGTGCTGCCCGGCACGGTGAAGATCTCGAGGCACAGCGATGCGCGTGCGCCCGAACCGGCCGACCTTGCTGGCCGCGTCGGCGTCTTGATCGCGACCTCCGGCAGCACCGGCTCGCCCAAAGCCGTGCTGGTGCCGCATCGCGGACTGCTGCATTTCTGCCGCGTGTCGGTGCAGGCGCGGGCGCTGCAGCCCGACGACGTGGTCTACGCCGTGCTGCCGATCTCGCACATCTTCGGCATCGGCACGCAACTGCTGGTCACGCTGTACGGCGGGGCCAGCCTCTACTTGGAGCCGCGCTTCACGCCCGAGGCGCTGCTCGCGGCCATGCAGCGGCGCGGCATCTCGATGCTGTTCGGCGTGCCGACGCTGTATGCGCGGCTGCTGGCCCATCTGCGCGAGTCGGGTCATCCGCTGCCGCCGCACCGCGTGCGCTACGCCTATGTGGGCGCCGCGGCTCTGGAGATGTCGCTCAAGCACGAGTTCGAACGCCTCTTCGGCTGCCGCCTGCACCACGGCTACGGCATGACGGAATACGCCGGCTCGATGTTCATCACGCGTGTCGATCGGCCGCGCGACGACGCCTCCGCAGGCTATGCCACCGAGGGCTGCGAGGTGCGCCTCGTCGACAAGGAAGGGCGCGACGTGCCGCCCGGCGGAGTGGGCGAGATCTGGATCCGCGGCCCCGGCCTGATGCTGGGCTACTACCGCGCGCCGGACCTCACCGAGCAGGCCATGAAGCATGCCGGCTACTTCAACACCGGCGACCTCGGCCGGCTGACCCACGATGGCGCGTTGTTCATGGTGGGCCGCAGCAAGGACATGATCATCCGCTCGGGCTTCAACGTCTACCCGGCGGAGGTCGAGGCGGCGCTCAACACCCATCCGGCGATCCATCTCTCGGCCGTGCTGGGCCGGCGCCAGGCGGACGGCAACGAAGAAGTCGTGGCCTTCGTCGAGCTCGAGCCCGGCGCCCGCTTCGATCGCATCGCGCTGCGCGAGTGGCTGCGTGAGCGGCTCGCGCCCTACAAGCTGCCCGCTGACGTGAAGGTGCTTGCGGCCGTGCCGCTGTTGTCGAACGGGAAGCTCGCCAAGCAGGTGCTGCGCGAGCAGTTGGAAGCGCAGTGACACCGCCGGCAACCCGAACCGACAAGACAGGAGACAAACCCATGCGCGACGCCATTGCGAACCCGCCCGCCTTCAGTCCCCGGCGGCTGCTCGTCATCCTGATCGTGCTGGTGATCGCCGAGGTCAACAGTGCCTTCGAGGTGGGCATGATGTACGGCATCCTCGCGACCCTGGTGCGCGAGTTCGGCGACCCCGTGGGCGTGGGCTGGCTGATCACCGCGTTTCTGCTGGTTGGTGCCGCTTCGGCCGCGCTGTGTTCCCGGCTGGGTGACCTGTACGGCCGGCGCCGCGTGATCCTGGTGATGCTGGTCTTCGCGATGTGCGGCTCGCTCATCAGCGCGCTGTCCACCAGTCTGGCCGGCCTGATCTGCGGCCGGGCCCTGCAGGGCGTGGCGGCGGCGCTGCTGCCCTTGTGCATCGGTCTCGTGCGCGAGTACTTCCCCGCCCGACGCGTGCCGGTGGCCATCGGCTGGCTGGCGGCCATCGCCAGCTTCAGTGCCGGCGTCGGCATCCTCTTCGGCGGCTGGCTGGTCGATCACGCGGGTTGGCGCATGACCTTCTGGATCGGTGCCGGCCATGCGCTGCTGTCGCTGGTGTGTGTGGTGTTGCTGCTGCCGCCTTCGCGCGCGCAGGCCAGGTCCGGCCCGCTCGATGTGCTGGGCGGCGTGTTGTTCGCGCCGGCGGTGGCGGCCATCCTGCTGGCCATCACGCGGCTCAAGGGCTCGGGGTTCGCAGACCCCGTCACCCTCGCGCTGGCGGGCGGCGGCGTGGTGATGCTGCTGCTGTGGGTGCGCCGCGAGTGGACCCATCCGGATCCGATGCTGGATGTGCGCCAGTTCACCCAGCGCCAGGTCGGCTTGACCATGCTCATCATGGCCTTGTTCGGCCTGGGCACCGCGCAGCTCATGCTGGTGGTGCTGATGATCGCGCAGCAACCGGTATGGACCGGTGTGGGCCTCGGCCTCACCGCCACGCTGGCCGCGACGATCAAGATCCCCTCTGCCGTGGCCGGGCTGTTCGGTGCGCCCTGGAGCGGCCATCTCGCGGCACGCCACGGCGCCCGCCGCGCCGCGCTCATCGGTGCGGTCATCGTGTGTGCAAGCTGGTTGACGATGATGGCCTGGCACGACGCGGCCTGGCAGCTCGTCGGCTTGTCGTTCATTGCCACCATCGGCGGCTCCATCCTGTATGCAGCGATCCCGAACCTGGTGGTCGAGGTGGCGCCGCCCGAACGCACCAGCGAGCTCAACGGCATGTCGCACGTGCTGCGCACCATGGGCACCGCGATCGGCACCCAGATGGTGACCATGCTGCTCGCCAGCTCCACGGTCGGCGACCCCGCGGGCGGAGCCGCGAAATATCCCACCGAGGCGGCCTATCTGCTGGCGCTGGGCGCCGTCAGCATCTGCGCGGCCTTGTCGATTTTCGTGGTGCTCGCGCTGCCCAGGCGACAGGCGGATGCGGCCTTGCCCGTGACGGGTACGGCGGCGGCGACCCTCACGGGCCCGGGCGTTTGCTGACATGCGGCAAAACCGGCTCGGCCTGACGATCCTCGCCGTGCTGGTGATCGCCGAGATCATCAGCTCCTTCGAGGTCAGCATGATCTACGCAGCCTTGCCGACGATCGCGCGCGAGTTCGGCGATCCGGTGGGCGCGGGGTGGCTCATCACGGCCTATCTGCTGGTGGGCTCGGTCTCGGCCGGCTTGTCCTCGCGCCTGGGCGATCTGTTCGGCCGCCGCCGCATGGTGCTGGCCATGCTCGCCTGTTCGGCGACGGGTTCGCTCGTCAGCGCCTTGTCCAGCGAACTGGGCGGGCTGATCTTCGGTCGCGCGCTGCAGGGCATGTCGGCGGCGCTGCTGCCGCTGGCCATCGGCATCGTGCGCGAACACCTGCCGCGCGATCGCGTGCCGGTGGCCATCGGCTGGCTGGCCGCGATGGCCACCTTCAGCGCCGGCGCCGGCTTGCTGCTGGGCGGCTTCCTCGTGGATCACATGGGCTGGCGCACGATGTTCTGGTTCGGCACCGTGCATGGCCTGGTGGCGATCGTCCTCGTGGCGAGCTTCGTGCCGCCATCGGCCAGGCAGGCCATGACAGATCGCCTCGACTGGCTCGGCGGCGTCTTGTACGCACCGGCCGTCGCCTTGCTGCTGTGGGCGCTGTCGCGCCTGAAGGTCCATGGGCTGGGCCATGCGACCACGCTCGCGGCGCTTGCCGCCGGCGTGCTGCTGCTGCTCGTCTGGGTGCGTCGCGAATGGCGGCATCCCGCACCGATGATCGACGTGCGCCAGCTCGTCGATCGCGACGTCGGCTTGCCGATGGCCTTGATGTTCCTGTTTGGCCTGGGCACGTCGCAGCTGATGCTGGTGCTGATGTCGCTGGCGCAGCAACCGCTGTGGACGGGCGTGGGCCTCGGCCTGAGCGCGACGCTGGCCGGGCTGGTGAAGCTGCCCTCCAACTTCATGGGACTTTTCGGCGCGCCCTGGGGTGGCCATCTGGCCGCCCGCCGCGGTGCGCGCAGCGCGGCGCTGCTGGGGGCTTTCCTGATCCTGCTCGGCTGGTGCGGACTGACGCTGTGGCACCACGCGGTATGGGTGCTGGTGCTGTGGGCCATGGTCGGCTCGCTGGGGGGCGCGATGATGATGTCGGCGGTGCCCAACCTGCTGGTCGAGGTGGTTCCGGCTGAACGCACCAGCGAGTTCGTCGGCTTGTCCCAGGTGGTGCGCACGCTGGGCACGGCGATCGGCACGCAGATCGCCAGCGTGCTGTTGGCCACGCAGATGGTGCGCAGCGACGTCCAGCCCGGCGCGGCATTCCCCAGCAGCGAGGCCTATCTGCTCACGATGGCCGCCATCACGGCGGCCTGCGCGGCTTGCTGGCTCACGGCCTGGACGCTGCCGCGCCGCGGGCCCGTCATGACCGCGGCGGTGGCCGCAGGTGTGATTCCATGACCGACGAGGCCATCACCAGCTGCCGCATCTGCGCCGGCATGTGTTCGCTGCGCCTCGCGCGCGATGCGGCGGGGCGCATCGTCTCGGCGCGCGGCGACAAGGCCAATCCCTTGACGCGCGGCTATGCCTGCATTAAGGGCCTGCAGCTGCCGGCCGCCCATGCCAGCCCCGACCGGCTGCTGCATCCCTTGAAGCGCCTGGCCGACGGACGCTTCGTGCGCGTGCCGCTGGACGAGGCGCTCGATGAGATCGCCGAACGGCTGCGCGGTCTGATCGACGCGCACGGACCCGAGTCGATTGCCGGCTTTCGCGGCACGATGAACTACAGCAACCAGACGGCCAATGCGATGCTGCCGGCCTGGCTCGCCGCGCTCGGATCGAACTCGTTCTTCTCCACGATGACCATCGACCAGTCGGCCAAGTGGGTGACTTTCGAGCGCCTCGGCGGCTGGGCCGCGGGCCGCGACCCGTTCGTGCTGGCCGACGTGCTGATGTTCGTCGGCACGAACCCGCTGGTGACGCTGTCGACCTTCAACTTCCCGTCGCAGCACCCGGTGCAGCAGATGCGCGAGGCGCTCGCGCGCGGCACGCGCTTCATCGTCATCGATCCGCGGCGCAGCGAGACGGCGCGTCATGCCAGCGTGTTCCTGCAGCCTTGGCCGGGTGAGGACGCGGCCCTGCTGGCGGGCTTGCTGCGCATCGTGCTCGACGAGGGCTGGCACGACGCCGAGTTCTGTGCGCACCATGTGCACGGGCTCGACGCACTGCGGCGCGCGCTCGCGCCATTCGACGCCGCAGCGGTGTCCCAGCGCACCGGCGTCAGCGCCGAGTCGCTGCACGAAGCCGCGGCGCTGTTCGCGCGGCCCGAGGGCGGCCACCGCAAACGCGGCAGCGCGGCCTCGGGCACGGGGGCGAACATGGGCCCGCATTCGAACCTGGTGGAGCACCTGCTCGAGTGCCTGAACGTGGTCTGCGGCCGCTACGCCCGCGCCGGCGATCCGGTGGCCAATCCCGGCGTGCTGGCGCCGCCGGTGCCGCGCCGTGCCGAGGTGATCGCGCCGCGGCGCTCGTGGGAGCAGGGCTGGAAGAGCCGGGTCGGCGGCTACGGCATGCTGTTCGGCCAGAAGATGACTGGCGTGCTCGGCGACGAGATCCGCACGCCCGGGCCCGGCCAGGTGCGCGCGCTGTTCGTCGACGGCGGCAACCCGGCGGTGGCCATGCCGGACCAGGCGCGCTTCGTCGAGTCGCTGCGCGCGCTCGAGCTGCTGGTGACCATCGATCCGTTCATGACGGCCACCGCCCGGCTGTCGCACTTCGTGATCCCGCCGACGATGATGTTCGAGCATGCCGACCTGGGCACGCGCGACTACGAGTCCTTCGTGCTGCACGTGCCGTATGCGCAGTACGCGCAGAAGGTGGCCGAGCCGCCCGCGGGCGCCGAGGTGGTCGACGACTGGTTCGTCTTCTGGGCGCTGGCCAAGCGCCTCGACCGGCCCATCGTCTTCGACGGCGTGACGCTCGACATGGACACGCCGCCGACGCAGGAAGAGCTGCTCGCGATCCTCGCGCGGCACGGCGGCGTGCCATTCGACGAGATCCGCGCGCATCCCGAGGGCAAGATTTTTGACGTGCCGCCCATGCAGGTGCAGGCCGGCGATCCGGCCGGCAGCGCGCGCTTCGAGGTCGCGCCCGCGGACGTGGTACGCGAACTCGATGCCGTTGCCGCCGAGCCGGACCTGCGCCACGACGTCGCAGGCCATGCCGGCTTCACCCATCTGCTCGCCGTGCGCCGTGTGCGCGACGTGCAGAACACCATGTACCGTCACCTCGACGCCATTCGCAAGCGCCTGCCGCACAACCCGGCCTGGCTGCACCCGGATGACCTCGCCGCGCTGGGCATTGCCTCGGGTCATCGCTTGGCAATCGAATCGGCCCACGGGCGCATCGAAGCCGTGGCTGAAGGCGATGACAGCATGCGACCCGGCGTGGTCTCCATCAGCCATGGCTGGGGAGGTCTGCCGGATGACGCCTGGGATGCCACGGACCCGCACAGCGCCGGCGTCAACGTCAACCGGCTGACCACCACCCGCAGCGGCCTGGACCCGATCAACGCCATGCCGCGCCTGACCGCGCTGCCGGTGCGCATCGTGCCGCTGCACTGACATGACTTCCGCGAAGAGACCCAACCATGAGAAGAGCCGCCATCGTTTCCCCCCTGCGCACGGCCGTCGGCGCCTTCGGTGGCAGCCTGCGACCGCTGCCCGCCGACCAGTTGGCCGCGACCATCCTGAAGGCGCTGATCGAGCGCAGCGGCATCGATCCGGCGCGCATCGACGACGTGGTGATGGCGCAGTCCTATGCCAACAGCGAGGCGCCGTGCCTCGGCCGCTACGCCGCGCTCGAGGCCGGCCTGCCGATGGAGGTGCCCGGCATGACGCTGGACCGCCGCTGCGGCTCGGGCCTGCAGGCGGTGATCGATGCGGCGATGCAGGTGCAAACCGGCGCGGCGGACGTGGTGATCGCCGCCGGCGTCGAGAGCATGAGCAACATCGAGTACTACACGACCGACATGCGCTGGGGCTCGCGCGCGGGCTCGGTGACGCTGCACGACCGTCTGCAGCGCGGGCGCGAGCGCTCGCAGCCCGAGAGGCGCTTCGGTTTCATCTCGGGCATGCCGGAGACGGCGGAGAACCTGGCGCGCGACTGGAACATCACGCGCGAAGAGGCCGATGCCTTCGCGCTGCGCAGCCACCAGCGCGCCGCGGCGGCATGGCGCGAGGGCAGGTTCGTCGATGAACGGGTGAGCGTGGCGGTGCCGCAGAAGAAGGGCGAGCCGCTGGTGTTCGAGCGCGACGAAGGCATCCGAGCCGAGACCACGATGGAGACGCTTGCCAAGCTCAAGCCGGTCATCAAGGGCGGCACCGTCACGGCCGGCAACGCGAGCCAGCAGAACGACGCGGCCGCGGCCTGCCTGGTGGTGGCCGAGGACAAGCTGGCCGAACTGAAGCTCGAGCCCATGTCCTATGTCGTCGGCTGGGCGGCTGCCGGCTGCGAGCCGGCGCGCATGGGCATCGGCCCCGTGCCCGCGGTGAAGAAGCTGTTCGCGCGCACCGGGCTGTCGTTCGCGCAGATGGACCTGGTCGAGCTCAACGAGGCGTTCGCGGCGCAGGCGCTGGCGGTGCTCAAGGGCTGGGACTGGAACGACCCGGATCGGCTGAACGTCAACGGCGGCGGCATCTCGCTCGGACACCCGATCGGCGCGACCGGCGTGCGCATCCTCGCCACGATGCTGCACGAGCTGAAGCGACGCCAGGGCCGCTACGCGCTGGAGACGATGTGCATCGGCGGCGGACAGGGGCTGGCCGCGGTGTTCGAGCGCGCGGCCCTTTGATGTTCTTTTCTTGTTTCGAAACGAACCAAGGCCCCGTTCGCATTGAGCTTGTCGAAGTGCTGCACCGTGAAGCGCGCAGGCTCCCTTCGACAAGCTCAGGGCGATCGGAAATACAGGAACTCAGCCCGAACGGAAGTTCTGTGAATTGGATCTGCCATGACCGAACTCGTGCTCACCGATCGCCAGGACGCCATCGTCACCCTGACACTCAACAACCCCGAGAAGATGAACGCGTTCTCGCAAGCCATGCGCGATCGCCTGTCGGAGCTGCTCGCCGAGCTGAACGGCGACCCGGCGTGCAGGGCCATCGTGCTCACCGGCAGCGGCACAAATTTCTCCGCCGGTGCCGACCTGTCCGGCTTCAACGAAACCACGGTGCGCGAGTGCCGCATGCGGCTCAAGCGCGGCGGCGCGGTGCTGATGCGCGAGATGATCGCCGGCGCCAAGCCGCTGATCGCGGCCATCGAGGGCAATGCGTACGGCGCGGGTCTCGCGCTCAGCGCGGGCTGTGACTACGTGGTGGCCTCGCGCAGCGCGAAGTTCTGCTGCGCCTTCACGCGCGTTGGCTTCATCCCCGACATGGCGCTGATGTTCTCGCTGCCGCAGCGCGTGGGCATGGCGCGCGCCAAGCAACTGATCGCGCTGGCGGACGTGATCGAGGCCGAGCGCGCCGAGCGCCTCGGCCTGGTCGATGAACTGGTGGACAAAGGTGGCGCGCTGGCGGCCGCCCTGGCGGTGGCGCAGCGCTTCGCCGAGGGCCCGCCGCTCGCCTTCGAGCTGATGAAGGGCGTGTTCGCGCGCGGGCTCGAAGACATGATCCAGGCCGAAGTCGATCTGCAGCCGATGGTCTGGCTGTCGGAGGACCATCGCGAAGGCAAGCAGGCTTTTGCGGAGCGGCGCAAGGCGAAGTTCAGAGGGGTTTGAACGGGCTGCGCTGCTGGCGTGAAAAGGAGTTGTCGCAGGGGTGCGAACCGATGGTTGCGACCCACGACAGTCAATCGCCTCGGAGAGATCGGAACTTCGCCTACTTCGCTGAACGGCCACTTCCGGTCATTCACGTGAGGAACCAAGAGCGCCTCTTCACCGCTATACGCTGGACATTGATGTCCAACGTATAGGCACCAGTTCTCAACCCCTCTGCCTTTTGGTCTTCAAGCGTCGCTGGGCGGGGCAGCTCAGGGGGACGGCCCCTTCCTGAAGATCGACGCCTCGTGCACGGCCGCCAATCCGTACTTCGTGATGAGGCTGTCCACCAAACTTTTCGGAAGTATGTACTTGACAAACCCAACGTGATCGCCGAAACTTGCTTCACACCGGAGCAAGAACATGGCCGAACCGATCTTCAATCAGCCGCACTTCCAAGACCCTGACGCAGCGCGCGAATACTTGGAAGCGACCCGTTGGGCGAACGGCGTAGTCTGCCCGCACTGCGGCGTGATCGACAAGTTCTACAAGCTGGTCGGCGAGGCGCATCGCCCTGGCCTCTACAAGTGCTCAGACTGCCGCGAGCAATTCAGCGTGACGGTCGGCACCGTGTTCGAGTCGAGCAAGATCAAGCTCCACATTTGGCTGCAAGCCGTCCACCTGATGACGGCCAGCAAGAAGGGCATTTCGAGCAAGCAACTTGAGCGCATGCTGGGCGTGAGCTACAAAACCGCTTGGTTCATGTCGCACCGCATCCGGGAGGCAATGAACATTGCCCCAAAGTCGCAACTCGGCCTCAACGCCCCGGTTGAAGTCGATGAAACCTACTGGGGCAACGTCGGCAAGCATGAGAAGGGCGCGCGCAGCTTCCACCACAAGATGAAGGTCGTCACTCTGGTGGAGCGCGATGGCGAAAAGCGTTCGTTCCACGTTGCCAGCGTGAACGGCGCGACCCTTCGCCCGATCATGAAGGGCATGATCGACAAGAAGGCCCGCCTGATGACGGACGACGCTGGCGTGTACCAGAAGCTTGGCCCGGACTTCGCCGAACACGGCGTTGTCAATCACACGGCGAAGGAATATTCTCGCGG